>NZ_QJSX01000006.1 GCF_003217515.1 Deinococcus yavapaiensis KR-236
TTGAACTTGCTGGACATCTCGCCGTACGTCGTCCAGACGATGAGGACGTTGTCACCTCGCTGGGCGTGCTTGGCGAGGGTGGCGGCGCAACCGCATTCGTCGTCCGGGTGGCTGAAGACTGCCAAGAGGTTCACGCGTTCACTCCGCCGTTCGGAACAGACGTCTCGTGCAGTTTCGCGATCACGCGTCGAGCGATGTCCTTCGGCGTGCCCAGCGAGGAATCCAATTCCAAGTCGAACCCCGGGTGCGCGTAGATAGCCTCCCGGTCGAGGCGGGCGAGTCCCTTGGGCCGTCCCGCCTGCGTTTCCGCCCGTTCAGCTTCCCAGCGTAAGCTGACTTCCAGCGGCGGTTTGAGGTTCACGAGCAAGGGTCGGTAGGGGCTCCACAACCGCATCGCTTCCTCGAACATCGCGGGCTCGAAGAACAAAACGTCCACGATGACGTTGCTTCCGCTTGCCACGAGCGCCGCCACCATGTGGTGCAGGCCGCTGACTGCTTGCCGTCCGACCCACCCGAGGCCGAACCCGACGGCGATCGTGGAATCGTTCGGGTCGAGATCGTACCAAGCGCCTTCACGTTCGTTCGCTTGGAAGGGAAAGTACCGCGTCGGCAGGGTCATCCACGCGCGGTCGTACCCGAGTTGCAGGTACGGTTCCTCGAGCAGGTCTTGCAAGGCGTTGCACAACGACGACTTGCCCGTGCTGGACGTGCCGTTCACGACGATCAAACGGCCAGGCGCAATCGACGCAGCAGATTGTGTCATGAGACATCCTACCCTACGAGTTCAGGAGCGCGTTTTACAGATGCCTTCCAACCAAGACTGTCCGCCACGAATTCGATCGCGGTGCTACGCCAGCGTTCGCTGCATCACCCACGTTCCCAGATGCGCTTGAAAGCCCAGCTGAACACCATTCTTCGGGTGTTCGTGGAAGCGAAGGTCGCTTGCCTTACTCCGAAACCCAAAGGCGCTCGCTTGCATCGGCAACCACGCGCGCAACTGCGTTTCCTGCGCGCACGACAACCGCCTCGGCCATCCAGAAGCGACGGTCGCGCGAACGCTTGACGACGTTCCTGCAACCTTGTAGTGTCGTGACACAAACGCGTCGGCAGGAGGCACCTTGCTTTCCTCGCCTCCCCAAATTCGCATCACCAAGTGCCACGGTGAAGTCATGCGAGCAGGGGAGGAAAGAAGGGTGTTGCCATGAATTCTTACCGCCGTGTCTTCCACTTGATTTCCACGCTCGCTCGCCGTGGCCGTGCCTTCCTCCTCGGGATGCTCGCAAACCTGAACGTACCCGTGTGGCGCTCCAAGACCCTCCACCCGAAGGTGTTGCAGCGTGTGCGACGGGGGTCCGAAGTCATCACCGAACCGCGTGCAATTGACGTGCCCATGGTCGGCGACCCTACCTTGCCATTGGTTGAAGTTCACTTGAATGGCCGCGGTCCCTTCCGTTTCCTCCTCGACTTGGGCGCGAATGTCGTGTCGATTCGTGAGGATGTCGCAGAGCAAATTGGACTTGCCACCGTTCAAGCGTTACGCACGCGAAGTGTCGTCCGTGCCGACACCTTAGAAATTGGCGCGACGACGTTCAACGATGTCCACATTGTCCGTGAGCCCGTCTTGGATGTCGACGGCGTCATCGGGTTCAACGTCTTCCGTGACGGGTTGGTCACGCTTGACTATCCCGCCCAACGGTTTCAATGGCACCCTGGCGCGCTTCCCCCCGTCGACGGACGCGAGATCGTCTCGTACGAGTTGCGTGAGCGGATGCCGTACGTTCAAGTGAACATTGCGTCGAGAGAAGTGTGGGCGAACCTCGATACAGGTGCCCGAGCTGAACTGATCGTCCCTGCGAAACTGGAGTCGACGATTCCGATTCAAGGTCGCGTACAAGAAGGAAAACGGCTGTGGAATCAAGCCGAGGGGAACATCAAGACGCGCACGGCCGCGTTGGCGGGTTACGTCGTGATTGGGGCGCACGTCGCAGCGGTCGAGCCGACCGTGACGTTCGCTTCGTTCCTGGAGGACGAGTTCCTCATCGGGAGCGGTTCGCTCGTCGATGTTCGGCTGACGCTCGACGCTGAGAACAAGCGGCTGTTGATCCAGGGGAGCTCGCGCGGAACTTGACCTGGTCGACAAACCCTTCTTGACACTACCGTTCAGCCGACTCTGCTTTCGAGTTCAACTTGTGCCCTTTATTGAAGGGCGGACGCATCGGTAGAACGTGCAAGGTGAAGTTCCATCCACTGCTGGCCGAACTCGACGAGACTTCGGCCGTCGAGCAAGAAGGCAGGAGCGGCGCCCACTCGACCGACGCGCCCACGGCCCTCATTGACGTACGAGCGGCCGATCACCTCGAAGTACTCCACAGGCCAGTCCGCGATTCCATTCGTGGTGTCGTACTCTTCGAACGTTTTCCACACCCGCCGTCCGTCTTGCAGGATCGGCATGCGGTAACGCACCACGCGTTTATTCGGCAACCGTGCAAGCTGCTCGGCGTGGTGCAGGACCGTCATGTTTTCGAAGAGTTCGCCCAGCAGCAGCACTTGTCCCCCCAGCGCGCAGAAGCGGCCCAGTGGCGAGTCGTGACCGAACGGGTACTGGTCCGGCTGGCACGACAACAGGTGCTCGGCCTGCGCGCCCAGCGCGACAAACGACGACGACGGGTGCGTGCTGCGTCGGGCGCCTGACGTCGTGCGCAGGTATTCCGCCAAGATGCTCATCTCACGGTGATCGGCGCGCGACGTTTGCGGATCGAAGGCTGGACACGCCTGGAGGTACGCCTGTCGCTTTTCTTCCGTCCAGTCATTGAGCTCGTATGGATTATCTTCCCAGCCGGCGAGCATCATCAACGTTCCCGTGGGCGTCACGAGATCCAAGAGCGCCCGGAGTAAGGCGTCCGGACCGCCGACCACCCAACCGACGCGTTTCACAGAAGCGTGCAGCATCAGCACTTGGCCCGCTTGCACGCCCAAG
Organism: Deinococcus yavapaiensis KR-236; assembly: GCF_003217515.1. Lineage (NCBI taxonomy): Bacteria > Thermotogati > Deinococcota > Deinococci > Deinococcales > Deinococcaceae > Deinococcus > Deinococcus yavapaiensis. The sequence continues at coordinate 2,978 of NZ_QJSX01000006.1, forward strand.
GCAAGCAAATCTCGTTGGAGATCGTCGATCGTCACGAGCGGGCGGGCGGGCTCGGCCATGGTCAAAGCTTAGCTCGTGATGGAACAGTTTGAGGTGGCTGAAAGCGGCGTTTCTTTACGCCGCTGCCTCGTTGGCGCACCTGAAAGTATGCCGCGCTGCCCTGTGTGCCTCTGTTTCACTCGTCGTGCCGACGCCTTGTTCAGCCTGTTCGATGTCATCACCAGCAGCTCTTGCAACTTCGGCCACTCGGTGTTCTTTGCGCTGACTTTTTTCAACAAAGGTGCGGTCGAGTTGGCAGTCAGTGTGTTGGCCGTCGATGCTGACGCGGATGTAGCCGATGCGTTGTCCGGAAGGCATGTGTCAGCTTTGAAGCTTGAGGATTGGGGCGACAAGTGTCAAGAAATGGGGAACGGGGATGCTATTTCCACACCTTTTCGCCCTTCTCCGGCTGTCCACTTGGGGTATACCTGGATTGACATCAATTCTTCCCTACCCAGGAAGACCTCCATCAGGGGCAGGACCGCCGCTTGTCCGACCTGAGCTGCCTTCGAACTTCACGTGTCACCCACCGCTGCACTCACCACAAGTGATGCTCCCCGATCCAGTATGCTCAGCATCATGCCCGACGGCCCAACCTCCCACGGGCATCCCACCGATTTCATCGCCGCCTTGGACGTCTTCACTGCCTTTACCGACCTCGCCGCTACCGAGACCGATGTGCGCGTGTTGACCAGCAAGGCGTACGAGGTGATGACCGTCCACTTCCTCGCGCACAGCAGCGCCTACTACGAAGTGCACGACGGCCTCTGGAAAGCCCTCACGTGGACTCCCGAGATGACCCCCGAGCAAATTCACATGATCCGCTCCGGCCTTCCGCTCGACGTGCCCTCCTTCGCAGAAGCGCTCACCACCAAGCAGCCGGTGTACATCGACGGGTGGAATTCACGGCGCGACGGCATCGAGAACACCGACGTGTTCGGCCCTGTCTGCATCTACCCCCTCACCGTCGACGGTGACGTCCGCGGCCTGTTCACCGTCGGACTGCGCGTCGGACGTCAGTGGCAACCGCGCGACCGCGCCCTCATGCGCGCCCTCGGCCGCAGTCTCAACATGGTCCTGGAACGCACCGAGCAAGCCCGACAGCTTCACGAGGAACGGGCGGCCCTCGAAGCGTTCGCGGTGTACACCGAGCACGTCGGTCATGAAACGGACGTTCCGACCCTCGTTCATGAAGCCATCCGGGTGCTTCGCAATCACCTGAATCACGTGAGCGTCGTGTACTACGAACTGCACGCCAGCCTGTGGAAAGCCGAGGCGTGGTCGGAGGACCTCACGCCCACCGTGATCGAACAGGTCACGCGAGGAATCCCAGTGCACGCACCAGACGGAATCAACGTGCCTCAAAGCGGCACGGCGGTGTTCCTCAACGACTGGAACGCCGACGCTCACTCCCTTCCTGCCGCAACCGCGTACCGCGCGGCCGCCTCCGTGCCCCTGTTCAACTCGGACGGCACGCCTCGCCTGCTCGCCGTCGCAGCGAAGGACACGCACGTTTGGAGCGAGCGGGAGAAAGCGATGATCCGAGCGGTCGGCCGAGCGTTGAGCCTCGCGGTGGAGCGCGCGGCAACCTCGAGGCAACTCAAGGTGCAGAACCTGGACCTCGACGCGCGCACCCGGGCGCTCGAAGGATTCGCCGCGTTGACGCGCGACCTGGGCGTGCGAGCGGACGTCTACGAATTGATTCGACGAGCGCAGGACGTGGTGCTGTCGTTGCTGCCCCCAGGGTACGCGCTGTACTACGAGCGGGACGGGAAGCATTGGCGCAACCGCGTGCAGGCCGGCGACGTTCGGAACGCGTACCTACAAGCGTTCATTGACGCGGGTCCCCTCATCGGCGAGACGCCCAGCGTGGACGTCCCATGGACGACGCACCACGCGTTGTTCCAGGATCAATATGCGCGGGGCAGTGACACGCCCGTGGAGATGGTGGGGCACGTGAATGCCGCGGCGTCCCTGCCGGTCTTCCGTGACGGTGAGCCCGTCGGAGTGTTCATCGCGGTGCTGTTCGAGCAGCGCGCGTGGTCCAGCGCGGACCGGGTGGTGCTGGAAACGGTGGTGCGGAACTTGGGCATCGCGATCGAACGTGCGGAGCAAACTCGGCAGGTGGAACAGCAGCGAGCGGAAGTCGAGGCACGCAACCGAGTGCTCTCGACGTTCGAGGAGTGGACGCGTGACCTGGCCGTGGGCGGTGACGTGTCAGAGGTGATTCGCCGTGCGCAACGTTTGCTGTACGAGTTGCTGCCCATCCAGGCCGCCGTGTACTACGAGCGGGACGGCAACAAGTGGAGGGTGCGCAGCCTCCTCGGGGAGTACGGCAGTGATGGCCTTCGGCGAGCTCACGAAGCGGGCTTGCCGTACGAGTCAACCGGGAACCTCCGCGTTCCCTTCGAAACGGGCGAGGTGTACTACCAGGATCCGTACGACCCTCACATCGACGGGCTGGCAGAACACATGACGCACGTGCAGGCCACGGCGATCCTGCCGCTCAAGACGGCCGGTGGCGTTCAAAGTCTGCTTGGACTCGCTCGCTTCACGTCCGAGCGGTGGACGACGACGGAACGCACGGTGCTCGAAACGGTCGGGCACAGTTTGGCGTTGGCGCTCGATCGCGTGGAGAAAACGACGGCGCTGGAACGCGAACGAGCGGCGCTCGCCGCGGCGAACGAGGAACTCGATGCATTCGCGTACTCCGTATCGCATGACCTGCGCACCCCGGTTCGGCACATCCTCAGCTTCAACAATTTGCTGCGTAAAACGCTCGCGTCGTCACTGGACGCGAAGACCGAACGGTACTTCACGCTGGTGGATGAAGCGGGACAGTCGATGAACCGCCTGATCGACGCGATGCTGAACATGTCACGGACGTCGCGCCTGCCACTCCGACTCGGTCCGGTCGACCTGGGCGTCCTGATGCGCCAAATCGAGCGGGCGAGTGAAGCGGAGTGCCTCGGTCGAAACGTGCGGTGGGACATCGCGCCCCTCCCGCTGGTGACCGGAGATCAGGACTTACTGCGGCAGGTGTTGGAGAATCTGGTGTCGAACGCGTTGAAGTACACGCGCACGCGGGACGTGACGGTAATTCGCGTGTGGGCGGCGGAACGTGAGGCGCACACCGCGGTGTTCGTGGAGGACAACGGGGTGGGGTTCGACTCGAAGTACGCCAGCAAACTGTTCGGAGTGTTCCAGCGGTTGCACCGCGCGGATGAGTTCGAGGGCACCGGGGTGGGATTGGCGAACGTCCGACGGATCGTGCGTCGACATGGCGGCGAAGTGTTCGCGAGGAGTCGGCCAGGCGAGGGGGCGACGTTCGGCTTTACCTTGCCGAACGTCACGGGCGGTGGAGCCATGAGTGGTTCAAGCGTCCCCTGAGGTCTACCCCAACCGGTCAGTCCGCGCCTCCCTGGTGCCTGGAATCATGCGGTCGACGTCGAAGTCTTGCTGATTGCACGGCGCGGCCCCTGGTACGCTGGCACGAGGCGCGTAGGATCGGAAGATTGGAGACACGAATTGCCCCGGTTGCAAGGGAGCCACGGCGGCATTCCAGCAGGTCGGAATCTCGAAGGCCCCAGGGACGGAACGGTTGGTGTCGACGTCTCGTGATCCCTGCTCGTCGCACGGCACGTCCCATGGCGCGTTGGTACGGGGAGCGTCAGGTCGGAAGATTGGGTACACCATGTGTCCTGGCTGCACGAGGACGACGTCAGAAGTCCAACACGTTGGAATTGGAACGACACGCGCTGTGCCGGGAACGTACGGCTGAAGCGGCGCGAACAGAACTGGCGGTCCACCTTGAGAAGACAGAGCAAGATTGACAGCAAACACGAGCGGCAGCATGGTGGCCTCCGAGGGCCAGTGTAACTACTCGTCTCTCAAATCGGCAGACTCCACGACCCGATGAAGCGTCACCTCGCTCGGCAAGGCGATGAGCATCCCTCAATTGGACAAGAGCGGTGACCAAAACCCGAGGACAGGCATTCCTCGAAGGCGGTGCGCCTGAACCCCGCGTTCGAGACGCAAGCCGTGACGGGGTGCGACCATGGCCCCTTCGTGTCAGACCTCCGGCTGGGCGTTCCTGACCGGTCCGTTCACAGGCGAGGCACTGCGGTTCTCGCCAGCGCGAAGTGACGCCACATCCCGCCGAGGGCGGCTGACGTGATGTTCACGCCATTACCAGCACGGCACGGGCGCGCTCACCCGAGACTTGATCGCACCTCGCCTATCGGGCGGGTCCGTGAAACTACGGAGGGACGTCACAACTTTCCCGAATGGCGCGCGACCGCACTTCCAGGCACGATAAACGCATGAACAATCGACGAGAAGAGCCCAGCAGACGTCATCGCGACGGTGCTGCGTGGATGAAGCAGCGTGTGCTTGCAGGGCTGCTCCTAGGACTTGTCGGCACAGGCAGTGTCATCGCGACGGCGCAGGGCGCAGCAACATTGAACGTGCGACTGTTGCAAGCCGCGGAGCGTGGGGACGAGGCCGTCGTGCGGGCACTGCTCAAGAACGGTGCGTCTCCGAATGCGCGCCGCGCGGACGGCCGTACCGCGTTGACGAGCGCGGCCCTCGGAAATCACGTGCGTGTCGCGCGCGTGTTGATCGACGCGGGCGCGAATCCCGACTGGCAAGACGATCAGCGGAATAACGCCTTGCTGGTGTCGGGGGAAACGGGCAGTGTGGCCATGCTGCGAGAAGTGCTTCGCGCCAAGCCGGACTTGACGCGAACCAACCGCTTCGGTGGCACCGCCCTCATTCCGGCGGCGCATCGCGGACACGTCGCGTACGTGCGTGAAATCCTCAAGACGAAGATCAACGTGAATCACGTCAACAACTTGGGGTGGACGGCGCTGCTCGAGGCGGTGATCCTCGGGGACGGCGGCGCTCGGCACACGGAAATCGTGCGTTTGCTGCTCGCGGCGGGAGCGAACCCGGCGTTGACTGACCGCGAAGGGGTCACGCCCCTACGGCACGCGCAGCATCGGGGGTACACGAACATCGCGCGACTCCTGTCCAGCAGCAACGGGCGTTGATGCGTTTAAGAGGGTGTTTGAAAAGGCTGTGCTGAACGATGTAAAAGCACCGTACCATCTTTTATGACGCACTCCCCGAGCGACCTCACGGACGCCGAATGGGTCATCCTCGCACCCCTGTTGCCCCTCCCCGAGCACCCCGGACGACCCCGCACGTGGTCCTTGCGCCTCATCCTTGACGGCATCTTCTATTCCTTGCGCACCGGTTGCGCCTGGCGGTATTTACCTGACCCTTCCCGCCCTGGCAAACCGTCTTCCATTACTTCCGTATCTGGCGCATTTCAGGCTTGTGGGGAGCATTGAACGCGCAACTTCGCGAGCGCGTTCGGGAAGCGTCAGGTCGGCTTGCGCAGCCTTCAGCGTGCATTCTTGACAGCCAAACCGTGAAAACCACCGAGCAGGGCGGCGTGCGCGGCTACGACGGTGGAAAGAAGATCAAGGGCCGCAAGCGCCACATGCTGGTCGACACGCAAGGGCTCCTCTTGAAGGTCAAGATCTTGGCGGCCAACGTGACGGACCGACTGGGTGGTGAGCTCTTACTTCCGCTTGCCAGGCCCCTGTTCGATCGCCTGTCCCACCTGTTCGTCGATGGTGGGTACAAAGGGAAGTGGGTCGAGTGGGTCAAACAGACGTTGCACTGGACCGTGGAAGTCGTGCAGCGCCCGGATGCCAACATTCGCGCATATTGGTTGCCAGAGGGGCAGGAATTGACGCCCGAGCAGATCAAGACCTTCCAGGGCTTTCGGGACTTCAAGGTCATTCCAAGACGCTGGGTGGTCGAGCGTACTTTCGCCTGGACTTCGAGAAATCGCCGATTGGCGAAGGATTACGAACGCTTGCCGGAAACAGGCGAGGCGCTGATGTACGCCGCGATGGTCCGCTTGATGCTCACTCGACTTGCAAGCGAGAAAAGTGCGTCTTGAACGCATTCAAACACCCTCTTATTGATCACCGAAAAAGTTCGGCGGGCGATTCGGGCACGACCTTGCTTCAAGGCGGGCAAGCACGCGACGTTTTCCGCCCTCCTTGCCCACAACTTCAACCGTCATCACGTTCACCCGGCGGCCGACACGTACAATACACGCCATCCCACCCGTCAGGAGTTCCGGTGAAACCCATCGACCGCGAAGCCGTGCAAGCCTACCTCAGCCGTCACGCCCACCAAGATTTGTACCTGCACCTGGAAACCAGTACCGGTGCCTACGCTGCACTGACCGATAAGAACGTGCCGACGGTCGCCGCGATCGTCCGCAACACAGCCCTTCAGTACGAACGCGGTACCCTCACCGGAACCGGACCGTACCGCGTCGGCCTCAAATTACAGCTCGGTTGGGTCTACGCCGAAGGCCTCACCGACTGGCACGTCGACGAGGAAGGTCGCTTGTTGCTCGCCGGGCACGACGCTGACGGCGCGTTGCTGGTCGCGCTGCAACTCGGCCGCACGCCCTTCCGAAGCGAGGCGCACGAATGACGCGCGGCCCGATTTTGGTGGTGTTTCCACATCCGGACGATGAAACGCTGGCGCTGGGCGACCTGCTCGCGTTGCATGCGCGTGATGGCCTCTCGGTGACGTTGCTGTGCGCGACACGCGGGGAAGCCGGGCGGAACATGGGCCGCCCGATCAGTGCGAATCGAGAAACCCTTCCGGGCATTCGTGAGCAGGAACTGCTCGAAGCGTGCCGCATCCTCGGCATTCACGACGTGCGGTTGTTGGGCTTCCGAGATCGAATGCTGGAATTCGAGAACCCGGACGATCTTGCCCGCCCGGTGCTTGAAGCGATGCGGGAGCTTCGACCAGCACGGGTGTACACCTACTACCCGGAGCACGGGTACCACCCGGATCACGACGCGATGTCACGCGCGGTCGTCCTGGCTGTCGAGCGCCTTCCCGTGGAGGAGCGGCCGGTCTTGCTTGGGACGGTGTTCAGCGACGCGGCGTTAGAGGCGTTGGGAGAGCCGGACGAAGTGGTGCCGACCGCGTCGGTCGGTGAAGTCTTCCGCGCGGCCGTGCGAGCGCACCGAACGCAAACGGCGGCACGCGTGGCGCGAACACAGGCGCGCATGGCAGAGGATGAAGAATTTCGGGCGCAAGTTGAGGAGAACTGGCGGAACATGACCGCGAAGTTGTGGGTGTATCCGGTGGCGTCGAAGGGACTTCGTGGCAAGGTCGCAGACCCGGCAGAGGCGCGGAAGGCGACGTGAGGTGAGAGAGGCTGCGCCTCGCGACGTCCCAAGTCGAGGGCGCCCGATACTTCTCCCTCACGTTCGCCGGTATCAATAATTACTCGGCGTGCACAGAAAAACGCTGACTCTTAGAATTTGTTTCACGGCTCATCGTTCGTCGCGGCCGAACACGCTGCACAAGCGCTCACTCCCCAAACCGCTGATCACCGTTCGTTCCTTCTCGTTCGACAGCAGCCGCGCCACCCACTGCACTTCACCGCCATCCACGAGGAAGACGTCCTCGTCGTCGGCACGACCGTACACCTCGAACGCCAAGCCCGCGTAGTACCCTCGCCCGCGTTGCCGCTCGGCGTTCACCTCGAACGTCACTCCTTCGAACGCCTCCGACAACGGCGCGATCACCTCGGCGCGCACGGCGTCTGCTCGGTCGCGCGCCGAGAAGTCGCTCAGCACCACGCGCAGCGGCACGTCGACCGACGTGACCGCGCGAATCACCGCGAGGTGGGCGCGCACGTGCAACGCCACCAGCTCAAGCTCGACCGAGCTGCCGCGGCCCGCCCGAGCGGCGCTCACGAGTGCAAGCAACGCGAAGTGTGCCGTTTGACGCGGCCCGTGAAAGAACTGCGGGCGCAGCAACCGGTGGTGCGCGGCCAGGTGCACGCCCTGGGGAGATCGAGGCCCGAGCGCGCGGCGTCGCGACGCCGCTTCCAGCGCGAGGACGTTCGTGGCGTCCGACACGACTTCGAAGCCTCGCGTGGTCGCGACCGCCCAATCTTGCGAGACGCCCGCGACGACCGAAGCGGTGCCGAGGGGCGTGACCGGAGCGAGCGTGATCGGCTCGAACGCCGCCGACAGGTGCTCGAAGGCGAGGAGCTCGAAGCGCGCGAGTTGCACGGGCGAGAGGCGTGCAGGGCGGGAGAAGCGGTCGCGTTCGTACTCGGCGAGGACGTCGGCGGGCGTGCGACGCGTCACGCGGCGCCGAGCGACGTCCAGCAGCAGCGAGGTGAGTTCGGACGGCTTGACGTCTTGTGCCAAGTGCGCGGCGAGGTCACGCGGGCCTTCTTCGGGCAGCAAGCGCCGGAGCCGTCGGCTGGAACTCATGGGTGAAGTGTACGACGCGCTATGGACTGACCGAGGGTGGGCGCGCGGTCGTGAAGCAGCGTCTCAATGGGTCTTCTTCCAATCCACGCTGAAGTCACCCATGTGAGAGACGACTTCAGCTCCAATGGCGAACGACAAGCTGTCCTGCCCGGTGATGACACCAACGTCCGCCCGGTCCCACAGCGTGATGAATTCGAAGCCGCCGTCGTAATCGAAGCTCTCGTGCCGCAGACTCTCCAACGCCTTGGTTTGCAGCTTCGGTGCCACCAAGCTGAGGACGCCTTGGTACACGAAGCGCCCATTTCCGTCGTTGCCTGCCTCCGCGTGGAACGTCAGCCAGGCGGGGCACGAAGTGTAATCCTTCCCCAATTTCAGGGAGGCGCCCAACGCGTCGAGGCGGTCCTGAGCGACTTTGGTCATGGCCGCGTTGAGCTCACCTTTCAGCAGCACTTCGGCGCGGCCGATGCACACTTGTTGCGCTGCGAAGGGTTCGAGGTTGGCGGGGATCCGGGCGGCGAACGCGACGGAGAGGGCGGGGAGAGCGAGGGCGGTCAGGATGGGAAAGGCTTTCATGACAAGGTTCTCCTTCGTCTTCAAGAACTGGAACAACGCTCCCGAAATGGGATGGTGCATGACGTGGCCGACTCGAATCCCTATTGGAATGGTCTTCGGCACCGAACCCCTTGGAGGGGCCTGAGACAGCGAACGCACTTATTTGAAACGCCAGTAGATGTACGCCCTTCCGGCCGAGCCACCGTAACCACCGGTGCAGCTGCCGCTCGCGCCCTTGAACTTGATCGTCGCGTCCGTGCCGTAGCTGCCGTTTTGGTCGTCCGCCACGACCAGCGCCTCTCGCTGGCCGTTCTTGTCGATGAACGTCGCTTTGACCTTGTAAGTTCCGATGGGGATGTCCACGGCCACCTTGCGGCCCGGAATGGTCTTCGTCAACGCTTGCCCCGCGCTTCCGTCGATGAGCGGACCGATCGGCGTCAACTGCAACTCGATCTGGTCGTTGTTGGTCGCCCAGCGATCCTGGAAGCCGCCCTGCAGCGGGGACAGGGAGCCGCCGAAGTACCCCAGCTCGCTCTCGTCGTCGCTCCAATCGGGGAGGCGCCCGGACAGCTTCCACTGAAAGTTGCGTACGACGCCGTCCTTGGGCACGAAGGGGTTGTACTCCGAGGTTTTGGGCAGCGCGAGGCGGTAGCAGAACTTCTGGCCTTGATACCGAACGCCCAGCCAAGCATAGGCTTGGTAGCCCACGGGCGGCAGCCCGCTGACTTCATACCGACCCTTCTCGTCGGTGAGCACTTCGGCGACGCCCGTGGTGACGACCGGCTTGATCCAGACGGTGACGCCTTCGAGGGGCTTGCCGTGCGAATCCACGACTTGCCCTTGAACCGTGCCGGGCTTGCCGGCCGCGGCGAGGGCCACCGAGAGGGTGAGAAACGAGAGCAGCGCCGTCTTGGTCATCTTCTTCATAGGCATGACAAGCTCCTTTTGGCGTCCACGTGTTCGGCGCCGCTTCCTTGGGGAAGTGGAGGCAGCCTAAGCGGACCGTCGTGACCCGATGATGATCGCCCTGCAACCGTCTGGCCCCCCTATAGAGGTCGTCGGTCGACGTGATCAAGGTGGCTTTGTACGTGCGGCGTGTGCTGAAACCGCGACGGCGCGCCCTCGAGCTGAGAACGCAGAAAGAACGTCTGGGACGCAAGCAGCGGTACTTGAGTCGTGCCAACGGCATGTCTGAACGGGGTCGTCAAAAGCCAAGAGGTGCTGCCGCCGAGTTGCGCCTCGTGCCTTCGCGCTTCGAGGTGGTTGGGGTAATCACGACGGAATCACAAGCTCGGGGCGAGGGGAGGATGGGTGACGAACGGCTCCACTGGCCGCGTCTTGAAGTCAACGCTTGTGCAATGCTGCCTGACTCCGCAACCTCGGCAACGCCTGGTCTGGTGCTTGCTCGCCACCCCGATTGCCGAATGCCGGCGGCGCTTTCTCTCGATCGGGCGCGCACATGGCGTGGGCGTTTTGGTCCTCTTAGACCGCCTAACAAAACCTCAGCTGTAGCTGCGAGGCTTGGGTATGCCCAAGCCTCTTGTCAGTGACGAACTCTGGGCGTTGATTCACCCCCTGCTGCCACCCGAACCACCCAAACCCAACGGGGGACGGCCCCGCGTCCCTGACCGGGACGTCCTCGAAGGCATCCTCGTTGTACTCAAGACCGGCACGCCCTGGGAGCATCTCCCGCTCGAACTTGGGTACGGCAGCGGCATGACCTGCTGGCGCAGACGGCGTGACTGGCACGAAGCGGGCGTCTTCACCCGTCTGCACCACGTGTTGCTCGACCGCATGGCACACGCGGAACAACTCGACTGGAGCCGAGCGAGTTTGGACAGCACCAGCGTCCCGGCAGCAAGGGGGGCTCGCAGACCGGTCCGAACCCAACCGACCGCGGACGGCCCGGCAGCAAACGTCATGTCATCGTCGATGGTCGTGGAACGCCGTTGGCAGTCTTGATTTCACCCGCCAATCGACATGACAGCATGCTGTTCGAAGCCCTGCTGGACGCCGTGCCGCTGGTGCGCAATGGGCGTCAGGGCCATCCGAGGAAGCGGCCCGAGAAGTTGTATGCGGACAAGGCATACGACATCCCAAGGTGCCGGAGGGCGTGCTTCAAGCGGGGCATCAAGGTGCGGATCGCCAGACGTGGGGTGGAGTCGAGCGAGCGGCTGGGACAACATTGCTGGGTGGTGGAGCGGACGTTGTCGTGGCTCAGCCGGTTTCGCCGGTTGCGCGTGCGGTACGAGGTGCGGGCGGACATCTTCTTGGCGTTCACGCAGTTGGCGTGTTGCCTGATCACCTTCAAGCAGCACGCCAGGTTTTGTTAGGCGGTCTTAGAAGGCAGCAAAAGCAAGCTTGTCAAGCGTTCTCGTCTGATGGGCATCACTGTGATGGCCCGCGCTTCCTAGCAAAGGCGCTTGTAAGCTGAAGGGAGTTCTGATTTTGAAAGACCATCAAGCGCCGCCGACTACGAAAAAGGTGCAACGAAAGGGCGACGAAGCCGAGCGGCAAATGGCGGTCTACCTTCGACGCGCCTTCGGTAACGACGCGAACGTGCACGTCTTTCACAACTAGCGTTTGAATGCGGTAAGGACGCCGCGTGAATTATCACCTCATGCTGCACCGCAGCGGCGCGGTCATCATCGAAAGCAAAAGCGTGACGTCCGCCGTGCGCATCAATGAACGCAGCGAGTGGGCTCGGGCTTGGAACGGCCGTTGGAGTGGCATGCCATCGCGACGGAAAACCCTGCAATTCAAGGCCTTCCGGTATCACTTGGTCCGATGGCAGTGAGGTCAGCGGGACGACGCTTCAGCGGCGCGCGTCGAACGCCTTCATCGGCAGAGCGTTCACACGTCTCCTTCCGGCAGCGGAGCCAAGGCAACTCGCACGGCGTACGCCGTTCCCTCAGGCGCTTGCTCACCAGTAAAGTACTTCGCGAGCACACCAAACAGTTCTTGCTGCAGCGCTTTCGCTCGGTCGAACGACAAGGTGTTCACTGTAAAGGCGTAGTCGAGCACGGCAGGATCGTGCGCGCCCCTCGAATGCCACGGCGCGTGACCTTCGAGCGCATCGTACGCGTACACGCCATCTCCTTCACGGTACAGCAACAAGCCCCACTCGGCGTCGTCTCGCACGTCCCGCATTACCTGCAGCAACCCGCCGAGCAGCACCTCTTCATGTCGGCCGCGCGCACGCCGTAACGCTGCGGCGAGATCGACGAACGGTGTGCGGGCGTACGGCACGAATACCCGCTCGGACACGCTCGTGTACAACTTCACGGCGCGTCCTTTGCGAGGTTGGCAGCGCGCGACGCGCAGCAAGCCCAGGGTGCACATGCGTCGCACGCGGTACAGCACGGCATTCGGCCGTTCCGACAGTTCCAGCGTGACGTCCGTCACACTGCGTTCACGACCCAGGAACGGGTAGAAGTACCGGCGGTTGGCAGGATCAGCGAGGAACGCGGCGGCACGCGCGTCGGTCACGCTCGTGGTGTCACCCGACATGCGCGCCTGTGAACGCGGGAACGAGGATCCCGAGCGCTTGATTCACAGCCTCGTGCCCGGCCGTGTCAGCGGCGTTCGTGGCGAGGAAGAAGGCGTGGTCGTCGTCGGGCAGCAGCAAGATCACCGCGAAGAACGTCTCGGCGCTGCCGTTGTGCGAACTGGCGCGTTTCACGCTGTTCGGTCCGTAGCGCTGCACACCCCAACCGAGGCCAGCATTCCGGTCGGCATTGAGAGGTTCATGCATGACCGTGTACGCCTCGGCAGGCAGCAAGCCAGGGTGGCCGCATTGCCCTCGCAGGTGGTCGCGCGCGAAGGTGAGACCGTCGGCGAGGCTGAGGTGCACGTCACCCGCGGGCGCGATGCCCGCGTGAAGTCGATACCCATCCCTTGGATCGTGCGGCGCCCAGCGGTCGCCTTTCCACCGGTGCCCCCACGGTTCGTTGGGGCCAACTTCGACGGGCCAACCGAAGCCGGCGCTGCGAAGATCGAGCGGACGAAAGACTCGGTCGAGCATGAGCGTCTCCCACGCTTGCCGCGTGACGCGTTCTGCGAGGGCCGCGGCGACGCCGAACCCGGCGTTGGAGTACGCGTACGAACCGAGCGGCGCGACGGGCTCGAGCGTGAGGACCCACGCGGCGAACGCGTCGCGTGCCTCGCGAGGCGTTTCGCGTGTCGGAGCGAGCTGGAACTCCTCGTCTTGCGTGAAGGGGGGCAGTCCGGAGGTGTGGGTCAGCAGGTGCGTGAGGGTCACGTCACGGTACGCGTCGTGAACGCCTTCGAACACGTCGGTGACGCGGGTCTCCCAAGTGAGGACGTCGGGAACGAGGGTGGCGAGCAGGGTTGCGGTGATGGGTTTCGTGCATGAGCCGAGATGCAAGCGGTCGTGCACGCCGAGAGGATCGTCACGGTCGACGTGACGTCGTCCGCTCGCGCCGAGCAACTGCGGACCGTCGAGGTTGGTCACGCCCCAGGCGAGGCCGGGAACGCCATGTTGAACGCGAAGGCGGTCAAGTTGTCGGTCGAGGTCCGAGCGATCCGGTGTGAGGAGAGCGGAGGGAGTCATGCTTCAGCTTGCCGGACGGTCAACCTGAAGCGCGAGGGGCGAATTCAGGTAGTGAGAAAGCGGGACGAGCAAGGAAGAAGCGTTGAGCAGTTCATCCCGCTCGAGGCTGCCAAGAACAGGTTTGCAGCTTGGGGACTGCCTTTGCAGCGAGCAGAATGCTCGGGTGACCCGGCGAGACGCTCCCAGTGATGTGGATGACGACACACAGTTGTTTCTGCTGCCCTTTTTGCTGCTGAGCCCTCTAGAAGCGAGGCAACCGCCACCCAATGAATCGTGGTGAAACGGCCGCAAGCGACCACGGAGTTCATCCTGCTGCCGAAACGCTGCCTTGACGTGCTTGTTGCGCTTCAGACGTCTGAGACACTTGCCGGCGACCCCATCGGCTTCCATGTCCTGGCCGCCTGTATCCTGCTTTGTCATAACCTCAAGCCCCTTTTTACAGAAGATTCTTGGCCGCCTCTCGTCGAATGGAGGAAGACAGTTGGTCTCCACCTCTGATCAGGAAGCGGCTGCGGGGGCCAGCAGTTCCAACGTGCGGTGCTGGTGCTCTTCAGCCACGGCCAGGTTGACCAAGATGAGCTCATCGGCCTGCACTTCCCTGACCAATGCTTCGAGGCCACCCACCACGTCTGACTGCGTGCCGACAACGGTGCGATCAAGCATCCCCAGAATCTGCTGCGCCTGCGGATGCCTCCGCACCGCCCTCAGGTCCTCTGAACTCAGTGCTTGTCCACGGCCTAGAAACGCCTGGAGCCAGCCATCTTCGGCCTGCCTCCGCTGATCTTGGGCGGCACTGGCGTCGTCCGCCGCGATCACGTTCACAGCGGCGATGAAGTGCGGTTTCGCCTCCGGGCCTGCGAGCGGGCCCTTGGCGTCGAAGGTCTCCCGGTACAACCGAGCGGCATCATTGAGTGCTGTGGGCGCAAAGTGAGAGGCGAACGCGTACGGCAGGCCGAACTGGGCGGCCAGTTGTGCGCCGAACAGCGACGACCCGAGGATGTACAGCGGCACGTGGGTTCCCGCACCGGGGTACGCATTCACGCCGGAGATACGCGAGTTCCCGCTGAGGTAGCCGTGCAGCTCAAGGACGTCTTGAGGAAACCGGTCTGCTTCGCGTCCGTCACGCCGCAGGGCACGCATGGTCGCGCCGTCCGTTCCGGGGGCGCGGCCCAAGCCGAGGTCAATGCGGCCTGGATAGAGCGTTTCCAACATGCCGAATTGCTCCGCGATCACCAGCGGCGAGTGATTCGGCAGCATGATCCCACCCGCTCCCACCCGTAGATTCTTGGTCTGGGCGGTCACGTGTTGAATCATCAAGGCGGTGGCCGACGACGCGATGGTGGGCGCGTTGTGGTGCTCGGCGAACCACAGGCGGTGATACCCGAGCCGGTCGGCGGTACGGGCCAGCCGTACACTGCGGGCGATGCCTTCAGCGGCCGGTTCATCCTTCTTGACTCGGGTGAGGTCGAGCAGCGACAGGGGAATAGAGAGGGCCATGGGCGGTGCTCCTTGAACGTGAGTGAGGCTTTACGGGAACGTTGGGGTCGATGCTGTACTGTGGCGGAACCACCAGGTTTTCCTGCAGGATGGGGACCATCTGGTCAACAAAAGCGGTGAGATGGTCGTGCGTGGCGTCGAGCGAGAGGATGAACGCGTCGGCGGCCCCTCTCTCGAACCAGTCTTGCAGGAAGTCAGCGACCTCGGTAGGCGTGCCGACCACGTCAGGGTGAGGGTCGAGAACGCCGTGGGCCACGATGTCACGCGGCGACTCGAAGGGCGTGACCGCCACACCTAGGTGCGCGAAAATGCACGCGGCGTGCGTGATGGAAGGCGACGCACGCCCGTGAACCCGGGGAGGCTGCCGCTGAGCGGACGAGCGCGCATGTACCGCGCGGCTTCCGGGTCGACTGCGGCGCTCGCGAGGCTCAGGACGAAGTTGAAGGTGAGGTCCGCCGTGTCCAGCGCGAAGACGAGGGCGAACATGGCAGGTGCGAACACCCGCTGCGGGTCGAGTGTTAGAGCATGCAGTTTCTATGGAAGCGTCACGCCTGTAAAGCACGAACAAGGAACGTAGCCAAATCCTGCACCAACTACAAAAGAGAAATCCGCACAGTGCGGATTTCTTTGGCGCGCCCGAAGAGATTCGAACTCCTGGCCTTCTGATCCGTAGGTGGAAGCTCCAAGGCAGACGATGAGCTCCATTGCCGCCCGATGCTGCCCTCAACGGCGTTCCCACCGCAACTTCACGAACCTCGGCCGGCGCTGTTGCTGCCCGATGATGTCGTTTGAAGACCGCCCTCGTAAGGCACGCGCAAGGCACGCTCGACCTTCGCAAAGGCTCTGCGACCTGCCCCAAGCAGGAGCAGGCACTCCCCGCTCGCTCCGTACCCCCGCTTCTCAGGCTCTCAACGATCGAGACACACAAACCAAAAGGGTAGAAGCGCCGTTCCAGGGAACGGCGCTTCTACCCTTCAGCCTGAATTAGAGGAAGAAGGACTCGACCGTGTATCGAAGCATTAGCACGCCAACCGGGATGCCAATGACCGTGCAAAGCATGATCAAGGCCCCGCAAACCCACAGTGGGCCGACCCAGCAGCCGAAGAACACGAAGTACAAGATCCGAACCCAGGTTGGCGGATGGGTGCGTCCCGCTTTGACGGCCATCCCAATCGTATTGGTGTTCGTATTGGTATTGGCGTTCGTGACGTTGACGACGATGGTCGGTTGTTGGACTGCCGCAGCTCCCGGCATGCCTGGCGCTTCACCATAGTGAACGACTTGAGGAGTCATGGCTGGAGCCACAGGGACAACCGGCGCAGGGGCCATTGGTGTTCCCATTTCTGTTTGCAACTGCGCCCGCACTTGAGCGCGCAGTAATTCCTCTTCGATTTTCGCTTTCTCTTCTGCCATGATCCGCGCTCGAAGCTCCGCTGCTGCATCTTGAACGGCGGGACGCAACGGCGCTGGCATCCCCATAGGATCGAGACTTGCTTCAGCAGTTGGCACGAGATTTGTATTTTCCGGTGTCGTCATAAAGACTCCCTCTGCGCCAGGGAAATTGTTTGCGCCTTTTCAGCTTATGTGGAAATCCTCACGCTCACCTCAACATTTGCCCATCAAGGTGCGACTCTCAAAAACGCTGCCCTGACTATCAAAAACAGCGCGACAACCTGCTGCAGGCAGTCCATTGATACGACGAACCAAGCTTCGTCCGGGCCGCATGAACGCAGCCCTCGACAAAGCGACCATCATGCCGCGCGAACAAAGAGCGACGCGAGCGTACCAGCAAGCGCGAGCGCAACAAATGCCTACGACCATCGCGTACTTGGTGAGATGCACGCCGCAGTTCACGACCCCGAGCACGCCAACGGCTTGCACCTGGGGTGCGTACGCGAAATCGGCGAGCACCACTGTCGGGCTGATGCCACGCCACAAGAATCCTTGTGAAACAAGCCGTGTCACCTGCTCGCGACCGCCTGCCTCACCCTGTCTGACAACGCGACGCCGTCGCGCCGCAACGCGCTCAACTCGACGAGCCACTTCGCAGGGCATGCAACAACTCCTCCAACTGGCGCAGCAAGTTCGGGTTCGCGTCGAACGCCGCGCGATCTCGATCCGCCGCCAACAATTGATCGAAGCTCAACGCGGCGTCACGACGCTGATCGTCGTACAAATGCGTGTACACCCGCAGCGTGAACGCGACGTCCGCGTGCCCGAGCCGATCCGAGACGAGTTTCGCACTCACCCCACGGCGAATCATCAAGCTGGCCGCCGTATGCCGAAGATCATGGAAACGCAAGCGCGGCACGCCCGCTCGCCGCGTCAACATGCGGAAGACGCGTGACACGTTCGACGCGTCCATGAACGCGCCGCTCGAACGGCGAAAGACGAAAGCGTCCGCCGTGTGCGTACCGTGCCATGCGCGCTCCTCGCGTTCGTGCGCGCGCAAAATTTCGAGCATGTCCGCGGCGAGCGGCAGGGTTCGGCGACTTGCAGGCGTCTTCGGCTCGCCGAGCTCCCACGCGCCGCTCACACCACGCACGAGTTGCCCTCGCACGACGAGTTCGGCCCGCTCGAAGTTCACGTCGCTCCACCGCACGCCGAGCAACTCGCCTTTGCGCATGCCCGTACTGAGGGCCAGCGCGAACAACGGATACAACCGATGGCCTTGCGCGGCGTCCAAGAAAGCGCGTGCTTCCCATGGCGTCCAGACCTTGAGCCGCGCAGCAGGCGTTCGTAAGCGCCGCACTTGCTCGGCGACGTTGCGCTCGAGCGCGCCCCACCGCACGCCTTGCCGCAACGCCATGCGCAACGTGTGCAGTGCCGACGCGACCGTCTTCATCGACTTCCCGCTCGCGAGAAGGGCGCTCACGGCGTCCTCCACGTGCAACGCCGTGAGGTCCGTCAAAGGCACGTGCCCGAGGTGTGGAACAAGGTGCAGCAACGTTCCCGTGTACGATCGTAGCGATGTCGGCCGTACCTCCCGGGCCTTGAACGCCAACCAGCGATGCAGAAACGCCAAGGTGCTCGCCGAATCGCTCGCCGCTGGCAAGCTATCTTGGCGGGCTTTTCGACGGGAAACACGCTGCGCTTTCGGGAGGGACGCGATGAGGGCGCGTAGCGCACGGCGCGCTTCGATCTTGGTCTTCCGCGTGACGGACTTACGGTGCTTCCGACCCGTGTCCGAGTCGATGTACGAAGCGAGGCCGCGCCACGCGGTGACTTTCCCCTTGCTGATCACGGGATGCAGACAACCAGAGCCTGGTCGTCCCCGAAGTTTGTTTTTGGCTGGCACCTTTCCAGTGCGACATACCATCGTGTATGTGATCCATGACGCTGATGTGTCGGCCGACTGAGCGGAGGTATCTCCGTGTCTCACTTCCCGACGATGTCTGCCGGCGTCAGTTCACAAGGAATCGCTGGTGAGTTTCACGAATTCGCTGCTATTGACTTCGGTGTAAGTTAGAGAGGCGATGTGGCGCCCTCGACGCTTGACCCGCCCGCAACTGGAAGAACGCCGTCTGGCTGCCGTTCCCATGCTCGAAGCCCGACGCCCCCTACCTGAAATCGCTGCCGAACTCGGCGTGCACCGTCACACCGTCGAGAAGTGGTCCATGAAGTTCAACCACGGCGGTCCCGACGCTCTCAAGCGCACCGTGTCCAGCGGCCGACCCCCTCGCCTCACCCCCGAGCAAGAACAACAACTGCTCGACGCGCTCGCCTTGGGCTGCGCGCATCACGGCTTCCCGACCGAGCAGTGGACGATGAAGCGCGTATGCGTCGTCGTGGAACGCCTGTTCGGCGTCAAGTACCATGTCGACGGCCTTCGACCGAAGATGCGCACGTTGGGCTTATCGCCGCAGAAGCCGACCAAGCGGGCGATCGAACGCAACGACGAGCAGATCGAGACCTTCGCAAAAGAAACGCTGCTCGAGATCAAAAAAAGTCGCCGCTGAGGGTGGCACGCTCGTCTTCATTGATGAGACGGGGAGCAGCCTCAAGACCACCGTGGGACGCACGTGGGCCCCGAGGGGCAAGACGCCGATCATCAAGACGCACCTCAGATGGCACAGCCTGTCCATCATCGGAGCGATCACGTCGAACGGACGGGTATTTCAGAACACGTACCCACACGCGATTCGAGCGGTGCACGTGGTGGCGTTCTTGGAGCATCTGCTGTTCTTCGTGCCAGGGCCGATCACCGTGATCTTGGACCGTGCGGGCATTCACCGAGCGAAGGTGGTGCAAGCATTCGTGGCGGCGCAGCCTCGTCTTCGGGTGGTGTACTTGCCGCCGTACGCCCCAGAGCTGAACCCCGTGGAGTTGCTGTGGGCGTACGTCAAGCGACACGTGCTGGGCAACTTCGTGGCGAAGGACCTGCGGGATCTCAAGCGGCGGTGGACGCAGGGCTTCGCGGTCGTGCGCCGCCGTGCGCCGCAAAAACCTCGTGCCGGCGTTCTTCCAGCATGCGCCCGCCTAACTTCCACCGTCGTCAATAATCGATGTTCACTGCGACCGACCATCAGCAAACATCGCGTCTATTTCTTGAAGAGCCGCATGATAATACTCACCAAGATGCCACCTGCGAAGAGAGCGGCCGCAGCCACAGGATCGGATTTCTTGGAGGTCGCGTGCAGGAAGACAAGCATGTAAAAACTGTTGAACACGGCTCCCCAAGCCATCCCGAACACGAGGTGGGACGTTCTGAGTTCATACCTGCCTCTCCAGAAGGACCAGGAAAGCAGAATCAACACCGGGGAAAGGATCAGCATGAAGCCGCCGATGCTGAGCAAGGAGGCCGTAGCCTTGAGATTGGCGACCATCAAGGAATTTACGAGGACGAGCAGCCAACCGATGGCACACGCCGCGAGGCACTGCTTGTAAGTTCTCCACTTGGAAGGCCGGGAGGGATCTTCGACCTTGCTGGGATCAACGACGTCCCGCGCGCGTTGCTCAGAAGCAGTTTGCGCTCGCTGCCGCTCTCTTGCTCGTTCTCGATCGGCTCGTTCTGCTTGTTGAATCAACTTCTTCATCGACATGACTGGCTCCTTGCAAGGACCGGTGAAGCTCATAGACCTGAGGAGCTTCGGGTCCAAAAGTGCCGCTCTCGGGCTTCTCCGAAGGAACGCACTTCTTCGATCCTCGGCTTGAGAAGACGTGTGCCTTCGCGACTCTCACTGGTGCCGCGTGGAGAATCGGCGTCCATGCATCGACGGGCGTGCGTTCAGCAACGGCATTCACGAGGAGCAAACAGTCTTTTCGCACTCAGCGGAAGCTGTCAGCGTCAAGGTGGAGTCGTCAAGTGGTAGACCTTCGGCGAACGCCAGGGGATCCCCTGGCGTTCGCCGAAGGTCTACAGACGCTTGGTCGTCACGGCAACTGGATTTCTTGTCCGTTGCGGAAGGCCACTTGAATCGTGGGATTGGAGGGGTCGCTGAAGTCTGCGACGCACGACATGGCCTCGCTCGTCGGTTCAACTTGGTAGGAGCCCATACCGCGCAAGCAATCGCTGGACGTTTCCTCGTCCGTGGCGGCCGCGGCCGCCACTGCTTTATAGACGTTTTGTGCGTACGCTTGATTGGCGTATTTTTGCGCGGTGGCGCGCGCTCCGAGTAAATTGGGAATGAGGACGGCGGCGACAATGGACAGCGGAATCAGGAAGCCGAGGATCCCGTGCGCGACGATGAGGCCCCACTTCAAGCCGTTACTGACCGGGGAGAGGATGGTGCCGGGCGCGAACTCATAGGCGTAGGTGTTGCGGTAGTGGACGTGCATCGCGACGAAGGCCGCGATGCTCAGCAGCCCACCGAGGATGCCCAAGACGGGCAGCAGGGCGCTGAGAAGGCCGGCGACCATGGAGATGCCGAAAAAGATGCCCATCCAGCCGAAATGCCATCCGACTCGATTGATGTACGTGAAGCCGCAGCCTGGCAGAAACCAATTCAGGACGAAGCCGACCCAGTAGTTGGGCCGAGCGGGTGAGGACGGTTCAGGCGCTGACTGCACGGGCATTGTCGTCATGAAAACAAAGTAATCGAAATGTGAAAACATTTGGGCGCATTTGCCCGTCGAAGCTCACCGACCGCGCCGATCGGCACGCCAATGAAACAAACAGCGCCGCCGGCCGTCAAAGACAAGAGGCTGAGACTGCATGTCTATGCCAGGCACTAACGTCGAGCGCCTCACATCGATAACCGGCAAGGTGCAATGCATCAGATCATGGTTTTACCAGGAGCATGTGCCCTGGCAAGACGACCGAGATGATCGCGCAGCAAGGCCGCCCCGCTCATTTGCCGTGGTCGAGAAAAAACTTTCGGCTAGAGTCGAGCCGGAGGTCAAAATGAGACGATTGTCAGTTCTACTCGCCCTGGTGCTTGCAGGAGGTGCTGAAACATACGCTCAGACGATGGTCAACGACAAGAACTTCGTTCGTGTAACTCAATCCCCGTTCAATCAATACAACATCTGGCTGTCCAAGGAACTCGGTAAAAACGACAAGGACGGCATGACAATCGGGATCGGAGGACTCAAGCCGTGCCGACAAATTCTTGACGAGGAGTCACCCGTTTATGCGAGTGAGTACCGTAACTGGATGGTCGCTGTCGGAGCGACCAAAAAAGAGACGCCCATCAAAAACTTCGAGCGCCTCGCGCTTGACTTCAGAAGCAAGACGAACGGTGAAATCTACACGGGGAATTTCGACAAGATTTACGGCTTCGTTTCCTTGTCCGACGGCAACAAGGTAGGCGGAGGTTGGTTCAGCCTCGCCGTCATGGCAAATGGAAAGACTTACTTTGGGCGTTGCATATTCGCAAAATAAGTAGAAGTTCGACGGCAGATCATATTGAAGTTCTCGGAAGGTCAAATCTCAAGCCTCTACCGCCAAGCAGAGTTCGTTTTGCCACGCGCCCGCGGACATCCTACCGACGTCGAACGCCCCAAGCGAACAAGCTTGAGGCGTTCGACGTCACGCGGAGCTCGATCATGCGTGCCCTTCGCGCGTCACGCTGACGAAGGGCACGCGCACTGATGGTGCGACACCATCGTCAAGTCGGACGCATCGGGAAGAGCGAGTACATCCCGCCCGAACAGTCGATCGGCCCACCCTACCTCCTCGCGGACGCCGGTCGTGTCACGCACGCTGGGCAGCAGCAGCGCCTGACGATGACGTGCCGACGGGCAGTGCCGAACGCTCCACGATGTACCGCAATTGTCGCAGCGGCATTGAAAGCGTCCTGCCCCCCACGCTTCGAACGCCGCGTCTCGCTGCGTGCACACCGGGCAGACCCGGAGCTGTTCGAGCGACGCGTTCGCCGCTCGTACCGACCGCGTGAACTGCTCGAACTCGTCGAGCTTCGAGTCCACGTCCTCCAAGCGCCGATCCGTTTTCCGTATGCTGTGCCGCTCGGCCTGCAACCGCTGCCGAGCGGCGAGGGCCGCCGCTCGTTCCCGCACCAACTGGTCGCGTGCCTCCTCGGCGACCTTGGAAAGCTCGTGAGCGGGCAGCGGCGCGGTCAGCGCCCAGCTGCACGCGGTGTCATCGTTCTCGAACGGTGCGGGCAGGGTGTACGTGCGCATGAATTCCGGGACGGTCACGCGCGGTGGGTACGCGAGAAAGCGCGGCGCGGTGAGCGCCACCCGCACGGCGCGCGCCAAACGCTCGACGCTCTCAAGGTCGAGGGGCGACGCGGGCAGCACCGACAGGCGAGCGTGCAGCGCGCCCACATCACCGGCGACCGAGCAGCTTCGCGCGTCGCCGTACTCGCTGACGCCACTGATGTACACGACCGCCGTGTGCGTCTCGACCCCTCGCGTCGCCGTGCACAAGTCTTCGAACGCCCAGCCACGCTCGGCGTCGGTCAGCTCGGCGAGTGGGCTGCTGACGGGCACGACGCGCAGCACGTCCTGCCCGTTTTGCGACAGCGTGAGCGTTCCGTCCACGTTCCAAGCGAAGGTCACGGTTCCATCCGGGCCGCGCAGCGTGAACCGCTCGCCTCGGCGCAGCACGGCGGGCGCGTCGGGCGCGTACCCGAACTGCTCCAAGGCGCGCACGGTGAGCAGCAGCGCGAAGCGGTCGAATTCGTGGCACGCACGTTGCTCCACGTTCAATTGCTCTTGAGGCGCGGGCGCGCGCGTGTGCGCGTAGCGATACCACGCTTGCCACAACTGCGCCACCCGCCGGTAATGAGGATCGTTGCCGAGGATGTTCGTGATGCGCAGCGTAGCCGGCACCGCGACACGCGCCGGGATGCGACCGTACAAGTCGCTGTGCTGAAGTTGCTGCAATTGCCGCGCGAGGCGTTCGAGCTCTTGCAAGCGTTCCGCGGCCCGCACTTGCCCTTCGGTCGCGTCGAGCGCGTCTCCCCACAACGCGTAGATGCGACGCTGCCGCCAGTGCATGCCCGACGGCGGCTCGTGCTCGTTCGTTTCGGCGACCGCGAACGTTTCCAGCAACCGACGGACCTTCTGAATGCGTCGACGCACGTAACGCAGCAAGTGATCCACCAAACGCGCCGCCACCCGATTCTCGTAGATGTCGTACAAGTCGTCGCGCACGTTGGCGATGACCCGCCGCGGCCGAACGGCCCTGAGCGTTCGCGCTTCCCAATCTTCCGTGTGAGACGCCAAGTACGTCACGGCCTGCGAAGGAATTTGCCGCGCACGACTGACGTCCACGCGTTCTTGCCGTACTTCCAAGTGCGTGCGCGGCAGTCGGCACACCACCTCCAAGTGCATCAAGTGACGCAGCATCGCTTCTTCCAACGGAAAGCGGTCGAGCGCCTCCGCGACGTCCCGGTCGATGGGCGACGTCGCCTTCCAATCGGCCCACGTACCCGACAAGTTCTCCAGGGCCGCCAAGTCGTCGGCGAGCGAGCCCAGTTCGAGCGCGGGCCCTTCGGCGTGCGCGCTGGGAAAACCGATGAACCGTTGGTCCTCGCCGGCGTGCACGCTCGCTTGACCGCGCGCGTCCGGCGTGACGAACGTGCCGGCGTCGACTCGCAACCCGTTGAGGAGGCCGCTCTCGGGCGTCGTGAGCCACTGCCCGCGCAGCACCCGGTCCGGCAAGGGCGTCACGCGGCCCGTGAGGCGGTCGTAAGCGAGGAAGGTCATGCGGGCACGGTGGGCAGCACGCCCAAGCGTTGCAAGGCGCGCGCGACGGTGGCGCGCGACTGCTCCGGCGACGTGCGAGCGTCGAGCTTGGACCACGTGGCGTCCAGCGTGCGCTGCAAGTCGATCAAGTCCTCGGGGCGCACGTCGAACTTGTTGTGAATCTTGCGCAGCACTTTCGTCGCGAGCACGTGATCGGTCGCTTCACCCAAACTGCCGCCCGCGGCGATCACCACTGGCACGTACCGCGCCATCTGCGTTTGCAAGCGGTTGCCCCAATTGAGGTCGAAGCGTTCGTGCAGCAAGGTACCCAAGGTGCTTTGCAAGTAGTTGTACGCCACGTCCGCCGCCGCACCGTGCCGTTCGACCGCCGCTTCGAACGACGCGCTGAGCGCGCTGTACGCCAACGGCAAACGAGGCGGGAGGGTGCGGGCCGGCACGTCCTCGAAGTGACGAGGCAACTCCATGACGTGCGCGCGGTCGTACGTCTTGTCGGCGAAATCCTTCGTGGTTTCGTCGTGGTTGGCGGTCCCGACGAACCACACGTTGTCCGGCAAGTCAAGAATGCGCGCGTCCCGTAAGTGCGCCGGGGCCGGTTCGACGCTCGCTTCCATCAACGGCAACTGCTTGCGTTCCGGATTCTCCAACGCCGAGAGGATGCTCGCGAAGTACTGCTCGGGATGCGACAAGTTCATCTCGTCGAGCACGATGATGAACGGCACGTCGCGGTACCGAGGCAGATGCGCGCGGTACAACGCTTGCAGAAACTCCGATTCGTAAAAACGACGCTCGAACGCGTTGAAGTGCCCGATCAAGTCGGCTTTGTCACGCCAACCGGACTGCACTTCCGTCACGGCGCGCTCGCCGCCGATCGCGCGGGCGAACGCGAGCGGCAAGCTGGTCTTGCCGGTCCCGCTGATGCCTTGCAGCAAGTGCAACTTGCTCATGGCGAGCCCGCCGAGGAAGCTGCGCAAGGTCCGCAAGCCGTACTGGCGCGGCATGTCCCGGTCGGCGGCGATGCGCGTTTGCACTTCTCGCACGAACGCCGCCAGGTCCGGCGCGTCCACATCCAAGTCTGGTTCGGCGTGCAAGGCGAGGTTCTCGTCCATGCTGGTGCACGCGGGGAAGACGCTTTTGCCGTCCGTGCTGGTGATGTGCTTGTCGACGTCGGCTTTGAGTTCGCGCAACGCCGTTTGCAGCAACGTCACTTGCGTGTCGAGGGCATCCTTGCGGTCACGGAGACTTTCGAGTTCAGTCACGGCGATGCCCGCGCGGTGCAAGCGTTGCTTGAGCTCGTTGATTTCCTGCAGTTGCTGCACGCGCGTCGCGTCCCACGCGTCGCGCTCGGCTTCCAAGGCGCGCAGCCGCGCGGTCGCGTCCGCGCTGGGACGTTGCGACACTTGATCGCGCAGCTTGTCGCGTTCGCGTTTCAACGCCCGCAGTTCTTGCAGCAACTCCTCGGGCGAGCGATCACCGAACTGCTCCAAGGCGGTGTTGCGTTCGTCCAATTGCCGTTCGAGTCGTTCACGTTCGCGCCGCGCCGCGTTCAAGCGGTCGTGCAGCGAGTGAATTTCACCTTCCAAGCGCTCCAAATCCCCGGCGACGCGTTGCCGCGCGCGTTCGTTGACGTACTCGCGTTCCTCGGCGAGATCTTGCTGTTCTTCGTGCAGGCGTTGCTGCAGCCGCTCCAAGCGGCGCTTCTTCTCTTCGAGTTCCTCCAGTTCCTTCCGGACGGTGGCGCGCGCCGCCGTCAAGCGCTCTTCGTGCTCGCGTTCTTGCTCGTGCAGCTTCGCGGCGTGTCCTTCGCGCACCGAGCGCAACTCTTGCTGATGCGCTTGATGCTGCTTGAGCAGCTCGGTTTGCGCGTCGCGCGCTTCTTTGGTGAGTCGCGCGACTTCTTCGCGCAGCGGCGCGAGGATCGCTTCGCGACGCTTCAAGAAACCCGTTTCCGCTTCGGCTTCCCGCTGCATCAAACGCTCGTCACGTTCGAGCAGCCCGACGTCGCGTTCGTCGATCGCGCGTTCACGCTCGTCGAGCGTGCGCTCGCCTTGCCGCACGTGCGCGCGCAACGCGTCGAGAGAGGCGCGTTCCTGCTTGAGCTCCTCGCCGCTTTTCGCGGCGGCGGCGCTGCGCTTGTCGGCCTCTTCGGCTTTCCGGTCGGCGGTACGGGCTTTCGCGTGGTACAACTCGGCGGCTTCTTGCGCTTTCCGCAACGCTTGCTGCACGTCCGTCGGTGGTGGCGTCGTGGGCGGCAACGCCTCGGCGCGTTCGGCGACGCTGCTGCTGTCGTGCGCTTGGACGTGTAGCGCCGAGATTTGCTGCAGCGACTGCTGAAACGCCGACGACACGCCGAACGTGGGCGTGCCGACGGGCGTGGGCGGCGAGGCGGGCGGCGACGCGGGAGAGGACACGTGCGGTCGATTCGAGTGGTGAGCGCGGTGCTTGTTCTTTTTTCCCATGGGCAGTTCCTTCAAGCGTCGAGATCGTCGATGCCGTCGTCGAGAGGTTCATCCACGACGCCCACCGCGGGGGAAGCCGTCGCGCCGAACGAGCGTAAAGCGGAAGGGTCCGTGAAACACAAGGCCGAAAGTGCCCGGTAAGCGACGTCCCGCGCGTTCGGCGCGACCGTCACCGCGGGCGGAAGCGGCGCGTCGTCCGCGTTCGGCACGTGCGCCGCGCCACCCCCCCAGTGAATGGCCGACTCCAAGTCGTGCAAGAAGGTCGGGTCGCGCGTCGCCACGGCGCGCAACGGGTGCCGCGCGTCGCGGTACGCGGCGATCAAGGTGGCGACGAGTAACGGACGCAACTTGCCCGTCCAAGCGCGGTTGGCCATGGCGTACACGTCGCTGACCTTCACGCTCGAAAGCCGCTCGGGCAGCGGCGTGACGAACCCGAGGCTCTGAGCCATCGCGTCGAGACGACGCGCGTTGTACGTGCGGTCATGCTCGATCAAGTGCTGCTCGACACCCGCCGTGGCATGCGCGTCCCGCACCACCGCCAACACCCCCTCGATGAGCTTGCGGGTCGCTTTGAGAGCCTCGTTGGCTTTGCGCTCCGCGTGCTTGTCGCTCGCCGAGCGAAGCTCTTGATGCGCGAGTTCGCACTCCAGCAACCATTGGTACAACGGGTGCTCTTGCGCGCGCTGCCCGAAGTGCCGTTCCACTTCGCGTTCCGCGTCGGCTTGCACTCGATCGAGCACGCTCGCGTACGACGCTTCTCCTTCGGGCGTGACGCGTTCGTGCAGCCGCTCCACGAACGCCGCGAGGTTTTTCGAGTCGCGCGAGCGCCGCTTCACGACCGTGGTGAGCGGACTGGTTCGCAAGCCGAACGGATCGCACACGTTCCAATCCTGGTCGCCTTCCTCGAAGTACAGGTACGTGCTGACGAACATCAAGTGCGGACGGTCCTCGATGAAGTTGACGCGGTCGACGCGGCGCGCCACGTTCGCCGGGCGGTCGTCGTCCTCGAACGCTTCGCTGCTACCGTGTCGCGCGCGTTCGAAACGCGTGACCGCGTCGAGCACGTCGCGTGGCGTCGGCGTGGCCGGCGGCGCACCGGTCGGCAACTCCACGAACGGTCGATGCGAACGGTTGTTAAAAAGCAACACCGGGAAGCCTCGATCGTCGAACGTCACGTCCGGCGTTTCGATGGTGCTCGCGAGGCGTGGCAGCAGCAGTCCGCTGAACGGATCTTGAAAGACGTACCCGGTGATGAAATCGTCGAGGTTCTGGGCGAGATCGAACGTTTCGTCGCGCAAGCGACGCGCCGCGTCTGGTTTGACGAGGCCGTCTTCGAAGGTCGTGCCGTTGTCGACGAGCTGACGACGCACGACGCGCACCAAATCCGGATGCAAATGCAGCAAATCCGCGATCGCCACGTCGTCGTGGTATCCGCGCAGCAGCAAGCCCGTCACAGCCCGCTGCAAGAAATTCCAGCGTCGCGAGCGAGGCCGCGGGGCCACCACGCGGTACGCCCACACCGGCCACAGCAAATCGCGGCGACGCGCCACGGGAATTCTATGGTCGTACAAGCGGTAACGGAGAATGGGGGCTTCACGCGGAAACGAGGCGACCATGACGTCCTTTGCACAAGCGGTGGAAGTTCGAAAGCGCCCGAACGGCCGAAGGTGCGTCCGGCGGCGGCAGCATGCCGGTGTCCCCGACGACGATCAACAAGCGTTGCTGACGACTCATGGCGACGCACAAGCGGTTCGGCAATGTGAGGTGCCCGTACTTGCGTCGCTCTTCCAACGCGGTCGAACTCGGCAAGGTGTTGCTGCGCGTCACGGACAAGAAGACGACGTCGAACTCCATGCCTTGAAACGCGTCGACCGTGCCGACCCGCAGCCGTTCCTTGGTGCGTCCTTGCCGATCGTACGTTTCACGGTACGCGCCGTGAATGCGAAGCTGTCCGTCTTCGCCTTGCTCGACGAGATCGACGTCTTGCAACGCGCGTAGCAACTCACGCACTTGATCGGCGTAGAAGGTGATGACGCCGACGCTGAAGTCCGGTCGTGCGTCCAGCACCCGCTTCGCTTCCGCGGCGATCCAACGCGCTTCGGCCACGCGGGATTTGCTGCGCCCGCCGCGTTCCGCGCCCCGCTCGAACGGCACGTCCACCCACGCGGCTGGCCGACCGTCGTACCCGGGCAAGTCATGCGCGAAGTCCGACGCGGACCGACCGCTCGCGAACGCTTCGCCCGCCGGGTAGAAGTTGTCACTCACGAACTGCCCGAGCAGCGGATGCATGCGGTACTGCTTGTCGAGCGTGACGACGCGTTTGATGCCGTCACGCCGTTCGCGCGCCTGCAAGTCTTGAAACAAACGCTCGAACAAACTTTGGTGCAGCGCGTCTTGATACTCGTCGCCCACCGACGCTTGCAACTGCCGTTCGATGTCCGGTTCGAGCAAGTGCGGTAACTGCCGGTGGTCGCCCACGAGGATGATGCGCCGCTCGGCTTGCGCCATCGGAATCAGCAAATCCAACGGGTTCACGCGCGCCGCTTCGTCCACGACGACGTTGTCGAACGCCCGCACGGCGTGCCCGGTCTTCGTCTTGAATTCCCGCACCGCGAACGAATCGGATTGCTGACACGTCGCGGCGAGCACCGCGCTGTAATCACGCACAGCGTCGTGCACGCCCCTCGGGTCGTTCTCCAACGCGTCGAGAAAGTCGTACAGCACCCCGGCGACGTCGCTGCGCGTTTGACCGCTCCCCGCGCGGTCGTCACGCAACGCGCGCTGCAAGTCGCGCAGCGCGCTCGTCAACGCGTGCGTCACTTCGGGCGGCACTTGCACCGGCGCGCCCGGCAAGGTGTCCGGCTGCAAGCGCGTCAACAACGCTTGCTTGAGGTGCGCGAGCGCCTCCAAGAACGGCGGGGCTTCCTCGCTCGACCACACCCCGGCGTCTTCGAGCAACGTCCGCTCGTCCGCCGTCAACGGCGCGTCGTTCAACCGGCGCAGCGCCTTGCGCGCGCTGGCCGGGCCATCGTCCAAGAACGCTTCGCGTTCGGTTCGCAACGCTCGCACGGCACGCAGTGCCAACGTGACGTCCTCGTGC
Organism: Deinococcus yavapaiensis KR-236; assembly: GCF_003217515.1. Taxonomy (NCBI): domain Bacteria; kingdom Thermotogati; phylum Deinococcota; class Deinococci; order Deinococcales; family Deinococcaceae; genus Deinococcus; species Deinococcus yavapaiensis. Next base: position 32,645 of record NZ_QJSX01000006.1, read on the forward strand.
GGCTCGCCGGAAGGACGCACTGCTTTCAAGTCCCGCAAGCGATCTTTCGTTTCCGCCCGCAAGGCGTGCTCCCCGAGCGTCAACACCTCGTCAATGACGTCCGCCACCGAATCGCGCGCGTTGGGCGCGCCCGTGAACCGCAACACCAAGTCACGCGCGCGTTTGTACCGCACTTCCAAAGGACGCTCGGGGAAGTCCGCGAGGCGCGCGCGAACTTGCGCGACCATGTCTTGCCGCCAGCGTTCCGCGCCGCTCGTCACCGCGTCGATCACTTGCCGTCGGTTCCGCCCGATTTTCACGGCGGGCAACCCGAACACCACCGTGGCCGACGCGGCGTTCTCCACGGCGATGTGCTGCGTGCTCGTCAGCAACGTTTGCGCGGCCACGCGGCCCGGATCGGCCGTCAACTCGGCGAGGCGCGCTTGAATGGCGGCGATCACCCGAGTTTTCCCGGTGCCCGGCGGTCCTTGAATCAACGCGATGTCCGGCGTGTTGATCGCGACGTCCACCGCGTCCGTTTGCCGCTGCGTGGGTTCACCGCCGAACACCTCGCGGGCCGGCGATCTCGGCGGCAAGGCTTCCATGCGTGGCAACGCGCGCCGCGGCACGTCCAACCCCTCAAGGAGCGGGCCGAGTTGCGGCATGGGCGTCTCGGCGGCGATCACGGCGCGACGCGCGCGGTCGCGTCGCTCGAACTGCAAACGATCCCCGGTGAGACTCACGAATAACACGCCACGTTCCGGCGGCGCGTGATCCAAGTCGGCGGTACGCAACGGACGCACGTCGACCGTCGAACGACGCTCGTCACACTGCACGTACTCCCCGATGAACGTTCGCGTCCGAGCGCTCGACGACTCGGACGCGGCGACGCTCAACTCGGGCGGCAGCGTCGCGGACGCTTCGAGCGTCAAGTCCGCTTGCTGTCGCATGAACGCGAAGGCCTCGGGGGACGCCACGAGCGTGAAACGCCAACACCCGTTGGTGAAGAGCGGCCGTTCGTCGAACGGCAACGCGCCCATGCGCCGAGCACGCTCCACGCCGCGTTCATGCTCCAAGCGCTGGTACTCTTCCCACACCCGCAAGTAACTGCGGGTATCTTGCAAGCGCGCCGCGAGCGCCGCTTGCAACTGCCCGCGTTCGCGTCCCGCCAGCGTTTCGTCTCGAAACGTCCACGGCGCTTCGACGAGCACGACCGGGCGCTTCAACTCGTCGTTTCGGCGCGCGCTGCGCGTGACGTGCGCGACGTGCAACGCGTCGTCGGTCCGCACGACATCCAAATTCCAACGGTGTCCCAGCAACCGAAACGCTTGCTGTTGATCCGGCCGCTTGTTCGGCGTGCCGGCCAGCAAAAACCGCGGTGGTCGCCCCGCTTCCACCGGTGGCAACGTGACGGCCTGCGCGAGCATCTGCACGACGTACTCCACGGACGTCCGCTCTTGCTCGTGCGCGCGAAGGTCATCCACGATCGCTTCGTCGATGCCGATCACTTCCGCGTCGTGCATGAAGTACCCGACGGGAAATTGATGCGCTTGCACGGCGATCGACGCGCCTTGCACGCGCGCCACCCACAGCACGTTCGGCATGCCTTGTGACAACAACGCGCGCACCCGCGCGTGCTCCACGTCGGTCTCGCCTCGTACCAGCCACTGCGCGTCCTTCGCGCGCAAGATGACTTCGTCGAGGGTGTCGTTGAACTGCAAACGAACTTCCGTTCCGCGCGGCACCGCGAACGGCACGTCCGCGTTTAGCAAGCGAAGTTGCACGAGCGTCACCGCCCCGAACTGCACGTCATTGGCTTGCATGCGTCGCCTCCAGCACCTCGAATGACAACGCGCGGTGCATGCCTTCGAGCGCGCCGAGATGCAACTCCCACGCGCTTCGCCCGCCTTTGAGTGGCACGCGCTTGCCTCGCGCGGCCACCTGCGCTTCCTCGCCTCGCTCACGGTGCCGCAGCACGTACGTCTCACCGTTGGCGCTGCGCACGCTCAAACGCGCCCCGTCGAACTGCACTTCCAAGTGCGGCTCGTCGACGGGCGCGCCCGTCAAGTGACGCGTCGTGATCGGCACCCACGCGTCACGGTGCAGCACCGTGGTGCTCAGCACGCGCGACGGAACCGGCAACGAGAAGCGATCGGCCAGCCGTTGACTCGCCGGGTCGACCACGTGCGTGTGCGCCAACGCCACCGCCGGGCGGGGCGTGTCGCACCACGGGCAGACGTCCAGCGAGAAGGCGTGATGCCCCGCGCACTGCGGGCACTGCGTCAACGCGCCCAGCGCTTCTCGCAGCGCATCTTCCCAAGACGCGACGCCCGGACGTCGCGTCGCGTTCCGCAACCCCACCCCGAACGCTTCTTGGCACAAGCGCCGCAAGCGCGGCGTGAGCACCGCTTCGCGCGCCAAGCCGGTCGACGCGCGGTTGCGCGCGTCCTCCGGGTCGTCCACCCACGGCCACTCGCCCCGCAATGCCGCTTCCTCCTCGTCGGGACTTCCGGCGTTCACGGCGTCCCCCAAAAGCGGGTGCGTGAGAGTCAACGTCTGAAACGCCATCGCCGCGAACGCGAAGGCGTCCGTGAGGGTGTTCACCCCGCCACGCTCCAAGTACAACTCCGGCGCGGCGAACCGCGGGGTGAGAATGCGTCGTTCGCCGGCGCGCCCTTCGTACGACAAGTTGTCCACGTCGATCAGCTGCACGCCGACGTCCTCCACGAACAAGACGTTCGACGGGGACGGATCGCCGTACACGATGCCTTTGGCGTGCAACTGCGACAAGACGCGCGCGGTGCGCGCCAACACCGACAAGCGCCGCTTCAACCCGCCCGTGTCGATGTACCACTGCAGCGGCGACGGCACGTCACGCGGCGCGTGCGCCAAGTCGGCGAGGGGCGTCGCGCCGTGCACGAGCGGCATCACGTACCCGACGTGCGGCCGCGCGAGCAACGCGACCGGACGCGTCACGTTGAGCGCTTCGAGCGGCAAGCGACGCACGTCGTTGAGGCGAAACGCCCAGCGTTCCGCTTCCTGCGCCGATGGAAGCGTGAGCACTTTGACGGCGTGCCGTCCATCTTGAGCGGCGAACACGCGGCCTTGACCGCCCGCGCCGAGTTCACGCGCGAGCACGTACTCCCGGCCCGCTTCATCCTTGACTTTCACAGTGCGTTTCACGCGAAGGCTCCTTGCAAAATCGCGAGGGTTTTGTCGTCGATGTGACCGGGCGTGGGCCACGTGTGCAACGCGCGCCGGACGCTCGCACCACGCGCGCGTGGTGCGACGCTCGCCAAACCGCCCGCCCAATCCAGGAACACCCCGACGCGTTCCGGCGGCACGTCGTCGCTGATGCCGTCCGTGGCGAGCACGAGCGTGAACGACCCGCTGGGCGTCCACGAACGCGTGAACCAGTCGTTCATGTGATGCGCGCATCCCAACGCGAGCGTCTCGTTCGAGAAGCGCGCGCCTCGCCCGTCTCGCCCGTCTCGCCCGTCTCGCCCGTCTCGCCCGTCGTCACCGTCGGCATCCCGGTACGCCACGAGGCCGTCGCCGAGCGCGGCGACCGTGACACGCCCGTGCGGTTGCACCACGCCGATCAAGCACGTCGTCGCGCACGCGTCAGGTGGGTGAGGCGCGACGTTCAGTCGCCACAGCACTTCCACGAGGCGCACGAGCAGCGCGCTCGACGCGTCCGGAACGCGCGCCCACTGCTTGACGGCGTCGCGCGCCGCGCGTGTCGCGGCGCGCGCACCGTGCCGAGCGTGCACGCGCGAACCCATCCCGTCGCACACCGCCACCCACCGCGCGCCGTGCGCGCGACCGCTGCGCCACGCGTCTTGGTTGAGCTCGCCGGCACGACGATGCCCCGGGCCGGTCACGCTCGCGCCGAACACGGCGATCGTTTCGTCACTCCAAGAGGTCGTCGAAGCCATCGTCCACCCCCAAGTCCGGCAGCGGCTCGAGTTGATTCGGCGTGGACGAACGCGAACGCACCGTCACGCTCATCGTCACGAAGCTGAAGAATCGACGCAACTGCCGCGCTTCGTGCGCGCGCCGCACGTACTCAGCGCCCGCGAATCGTTCGAGCACGTCGAGTTCCGCGTCATCCCCCACCGCCAACGCCAAGCGCGTCGCTTTCGACGCGCGAGGCGACGCGAGCAGACGCGCGAGCGGCTCCTCCCACGCGTCCGTCGGCACGCCATCGGACACCAGCACGATCGTCGGTCGGTACGCGCGACTCGGAATCAACTCCGCGTCGTCGACGATGCGCGTCACGAGCTCCAAGGCCGCGCCGAGCGGCGTGTGCCCGGTCGCGGTGAGCGCCTCGAACGTCACGGTGCGCGCCGGTTGCAACGGCACGTGCACGCGCGCCGTTCGTCCACCGAACGCGATGATGGCGACGTGAATCTCGGCGGTGGCCTCGTCGTCCTCGGCGAAGGCGCGCAGCATGTCGCGCATGGCGATGTTCAACGCGCTCAGCTTGCCGTCTTCCGCCATCGAACCGCTCACGTCCACCAACATCAGCACGGGCAGGGGGCGCGGCACGGACACGGTGACGTCACGCAAACGAATCACGAGCGTCCCCGCACTTCCCGAACGTTCAACGTTCCTCCTCGAATTCCCGCGCGAAGGCTGCCCAGCGCGTCGTCAACGCCGCCGCGTCCCGCGGCGTCCACGTTCCCCCCGGCTTCAACGCCGAGGGGAGGCGGCTGAGGTGACGTTCGCCGTTCGAAGGCGCTCGCCGGCGGCGTCGTTCGTCACGTACCCGCTGCAACGCGTCGATCACCTCGCTCGGACGCAACGGCACGAGGCGTTTCACGTTGCGCTCGGAGGTGTCGCGAAGTTCGGCTTCCAACGCGCGGAGGCGCTCGTCGCTCAAGCGGTACAAGCCGTAATCGAGCGCGAGGAACACGCCATCCAAGCGACGCAACTGAGGATTCTCGCGAGGTTTGCCGTCAGGTGGCCTCGACATGTCGGTGTGCCACGACGCCCGCGGGTAAATGCCATAGGCGAGCGCCCGGTTCGCTTGACTGGCCGTCGGGAAGAACACTTTGCCAGACCACTTCGCCATGATGAACTCACCATAGAGCACAGCGCCTCACAGCTTTCCCACAAATGCCCGCGGTACCACACCGCGCTGACCGGCGATGGGCGGTCGCAACACGCGAGCCCCGAACGATGCCATCGCCAAACGCGTCGGAAGGTCGCGACCGCGCAAGCTCCAAAGTGCGCTGAGCGCTGGTCTTGAGCATCAAAGATCGGTCGACAGTAGTTCAAAGCGTCACCTAGGGGCAAACGACGCCTGACCATTGCCGATCGGAAATCTCACGCTTCGTCCCTACGCACAACCCTTCGGTCGCTCGCAGGATGTCGTAAGCTGACGGTGGAGGGACATCCCCTCCCTGGCGGTTCCTTTCAAAACAAACGTGGGCGAGCGAGGACACTATTTGGTGTCCTCGCTCGCCGAACGCTTTTGGCGACCGTGAGGACCAGTGAAGTGGCTCGACCGGAGGCTGAAGGCCGACAGCGCCCCACACCATGGGCGCTCGCCGTCGAGCCATCATCACGCCGTTCGGCAAGTCCGACCGCCTCGGAAAGGACCCTCATGCCCAAACCGACTGCCAAACGTCACGCGATGACCAACCGAAAAGTCTTCAAAGCGTCCGATATGCTCGTCGCTCACCTCGAGGAGCTTCGCTTGGAACTGTCTCGTCGCCTGCTCACCGGGGACTTGCGAGACGAAGGCCCACGAGAGCTCAGCGAAGGGCAAGTCATTCGCTTGGCCGTGGAGCACCTTCGACACATCTGTACACCGAAGGTCAAGGAACCGAGGCGGGCTACGCTCGTCAGCGCTGGCTGCAAGAAATGCTGCGTGGCGAACTCGAACAATCCCGGGAGACGCACCAGGAGAGCATGCGCGAAGTCAAACGCCGCAAGTGATCGAGCACCACCGGCGGGCATGCCTGCCGAAGCACAGAAGGGGGAAGGCGACACTCGCCTTCCCCCTTGCGTCTCGAGCGACCTGCACTCGCTTGCCTTCTTCTCCAGAATCAAGGCGTGGCACCTTGATCGTTCTCCATCGGTGATGAACGTTCGGACGACTGGCTTCCCTCAATCATCGTTCACGACCGAGGGAAGCGCAGGCCTCAACGCGACGAATCGCGGGCGGCCAAGCGCGCGTAATACCCTTCGTCGAGCAACTTCTGCTCGTCCGGCTTGAAGTACTTGCGCATGACCGTCTCGATCGTGTCGCCGAGCAGCGTCGCCGCTTGCTGCACGTCCCTCATCAAGCCGCTCATCACGATGAACGTCGCGACGCAATGCCGAATCGCGTGCGGTTTAAACCGCTTTCCCGTCCCTTCCAAGGAAGCGTCGTCCACGCAACTCAAGATGTACTTCTCGCTCATCTCCACCCATCGGTACTCGCCTTGCTCGTCGGTCAGGGTGGACAGCATCGGGAACACGAGGGGCGTCACCGTCTCGAAGTCGTCCCCGACGAAGATTCGTAGCTGCTCGCGCCACCACTCGATCCACCCGCCCGCCTTCTCGGGCAAGCGCAGCTCGTACTTGCGAATGCCGCGGCTGTACGAGCCGTTCTTCAATTCATCGCCGACGAACCGCACGTGCCACGCGCCGTCCTGTTGGTACAAGTTCCGGCCCCACTGCATTTCACGCCAGTTGCGCGACCGCAACGGCATGTGGATGCCGAGCCCGAAGAACACGGCGGCGAACCGACGGCGAAACCACTGCCGATTCGACGGACGGCGATCGTCGGTCGTGCGCGGCAAGGTGCGGCGGCACCACTCGGCGAGCTCTTTGAGTTCGAACGGCGTGCGCAAATCGACCTCTTCGGCTTTGGCGAGCAACTGCTTGCTTTCCGCGTCGCGCAGCGTGTGCTTGCCTTCCAACGTGAGTTGCGACCACGGCGCGTCCGGGTGCTTCGACGTCGCGTCGTACGGCGTGTCGAGCTCGCCGATCGACGTGAGGTACTTCGCGATTTTCGCGAGCGCGGAGCACGTCTGGCGAAACTGCGCGTACCCGCCTTCGGACACGCGCGTGAAGTACCACGCGCGGAAGCGCAGCAGCCGCTCGAGGTCGATGAAGTCGTGCAGCGTCGGTTCCGCGATGCCCTCTTCGTTCACCATGAAATCCACGACGCGGTTGAGGCGCGTTTGATCGTTGTCGAACGAGCGGGGGCGCAAGCTGTGGCTGCGAAAGTATCGATGCCCAGGCCCCGCGTAATTCCCGTCGGTGTACGCGGCGCGCATCCGCTCCACCTCCGCTTTGAGTCGAGCGGACCACTGCGCCCGTTTGAAGCCTTGTTGCCACCGTCCCGTCTTGATCTTCCGCAGGTGCCGCGCGGCTTTCGGTGCGACGCCCGGCAGCGTCAACACGTCCCCGAGGGCCACGCGGACGTTCTTGAGGTCCGAGCTTTCGTTCGACAAGCGCTTCTTGTCGTTCGTGCTCAGCGGCTGCGTCGCGTCGAGGCCGAGGCGTCGGCGTAGGCCGCGCTCCAAGTCCGCCAGGAGCTCGTCGAGGTCCCGCGCGAGGAAGCTGAGCGGCACCCGCGACAAGTCGTCGGTGTGTGCGTGCCCGAAGGCGGCGTCTCGCAAGGCGCGGCGACGCCCCGAGAGGTCGCTGGGAGAACGCGAGGCGTTCGTGACCGCCGCATCGCTGTCTTTCGGGCGGGTGAGGTAGTACGTCCAGCCGTGTTGAGCGGTGAGGTCCGCGGCGTCCTTGACCGCGGTCAGTTGCTCGATGTCGGCGAGCGCCTTCGCTCTCGCTTCTGCTGCCGTCGCGTCTGGTTTGGCCGTGGCGGTCGAGGCGGGAACGCGTTCGCCCGCAGCGGTCAGACGCGCGTGCACCCGCGCGGTTTTCGCTCGCCCTTTCACCGCGCGCTCCGACGCTTCCGAACGCGACCGACGACGCGACGTCGCGTCGGTCTTCCGAATCGTCGAGGTGTTCGACGTGATGGTGGACGACCCGGTGTCGCTGGTTTCTTCGAAGTCTCCGAACAACGAAACTTGATTATCGATTTTCATGAGGCCCTCCTCGGGGTGTGTCATCACTCGCTCGACTTCAGGCGTGAAGCAAGTGGGCTTGGCAGGATTCCTGCCGAGATGTTCCTGAAGCGCCGCGCTTTAAGGCGGCGCTTCGAAGTTCAGGAAGAAGTGGGAAGGTGTAAGTCGTAAAAGCAGCGAGGCATTCCTGAAAAATGACGGTCGTTGTCGTCCGATGACGCCCGTTTCGGCCGTGCTGCACGCGAGTCGAAACGCAGCTTCGGACGATGGCATCTCGTGGCGTCCCTTGCCGCCCGCGCCGCTTCCTGAAACCGCCAAAAACCTTCCTGAACGCCGTCCAGCACGAAGAATTCGGGAAGGGGCAAGCGGAGCTGCCCGCGTTGACCTTGCGCCGCTTCAAGCTCACGACGGACGATCTGCCGTGTTGCCGAGCGCCTGCTCACGCGCCCACCCGCCCGAAGGCGTCGAAGATGAGATTGGCGGGCTTTTCGCGCAGCAAGTCGCGCAGACCCACGACGTGCGCGCGGTGCTCGCTCTCGAACACCATGCGGTACGTGTTGAGTGTGACGCGAATGTCCTCGTGCCCGAGCCACGCTTTCACGACGTCGGCGGGCACGCCACGCGCGAGATGCAAACTCGCGCACGTGTGACGCAACATGTGAAAGTGCACGCCCGGCAAGCCCGCCGCCTCCCCGATGAGACGCGCGCGGCGCGACAAGGCGTCCGGGTGGAAGCGCGCACCGACGCTGTTCGTGAACACGTGATCCGAACCGCGCCACTTGCCGCCCAGCATGCGCGCGAGCTCCAACTGCCGAGCGCGCCACGCGCGCAGCAACGCCACGGTTTCCGGTGCGAGCGGAACGCGTCGCACGCTCGCCGCGCTTTTCGGCGTGCCGAGCACCGGGCGGCCGCGCACCACCGTGAGGTTCTCACGCACGAACAACACGCCCGCGTCGAGGTCCACGTTCACCCAACGCAGCGCCGCCGCTTCGCCGCGCCGCAACCCGGTGAGGCTCACGACTTGAAACACCGGGCCCGCCCACGCTTCGAAGGCCTGAGCGGCTTGCAAAAACGCGCCGAGCTGCCAGCTGTTCAACGCACGATTCTCGTGCGCGCGTGGCGACGGCTGCCCTTTGGGCAGCGGCACGCCCGCCGTGACGTTGCGCGCGACGATCTCGTGAAGCACCGCGAAGTCGAGCGCGCCTTTGAGCAACGAGCGAACTTGCTTGAGCATCGACGCGCCGTACTGCCCGGCGAGCTCGTGGTACACGCGCTGCACGTCCAGCGGCTTGAGGGCCTGCACGCGTTTCGCGCCGACCAACGGGTCAAGTCGCCGTGCGAGGTCCTCGTTGTTGGCCGTCGTCTTCGGTTTCCAGTGCGCTCGCCGCGCGTCGATGTGCTCGACGAGCAATTCGCGCACGGTCAGGACGCTCGGTAAGGACAAGGTGCCTCGGTTGACGTCCGCGAGCAGTTGCGCGCGCGTCACCTCCGCTTCGCGCGCCGTGGCGACCACGCGGCTGATTTGACGTTGCTTGCCTCCCACGAGCCCGAAGGTGACGCGCACGAGGTAGGTGGTTTCGTTCGTGTTCTTGTTCTTGCGCGGGCGGATGCTACCCGCGCCATTCGGGGCTTTCGTTCGCCGCTCGGATTTCGAGGGACGCTTAGTCATCGCGCTCACCTCGGCGTTCGTCGTGCCGACGGCGTTGCTCGGCCGCCCAAGCGTTGATCGCCTCGTCGGAGATCCGGTACTCTTTTTGGCCGATCTTGAACGCGAACAACTCGCCGCGCCGAATCATGCCGTACACGACCTTCTCGCTGCACTTGAGCCGTTCGGCCAAGTCTTTCACGGTGTGGTACATCGTTGAAGCCTTTCGTTGGAACGGAGGCTTCGGCGTGGTGAGGTCCGCGGGCTCGACGCGAAACGCGGAGCGTGGTCAATCGACCGGGCGGAGATGGACGTTCACATCGCGTTGAAGAGCACCACGAGCCGCTCGACGCCTCAACGCGATGCGACGAGGCGGGGTTCCACACCCGCGTGCACCGCCGGACGCGTCGCGCGTGGCCGCGTTCTTCGCGTGACCGTGACGGTCACCCTGAAGCGGACTTCACGCATGGCTTCCTGCACCGTTTGCAGCAAAGCGCTCAGCACCAACTCCAACCACGCTTCGTCGAGTAGTCCGATCAAGGCGCGTGCGGCGCGCAGGCGAATGAGCGCCTTCACGAACGCGAGGACGTGCCCGATGGGTCGTCGGCCGCGTGTGTGCTGCTCGAAGCCCCACGCGTGTCCACCCTCGATCAGCGCGTGCTGCACGTTCAGGAATTGCGCGCGCATGTGAAGCGGCGACGCGGAAGAGCGTCGAGCGTTGGAAGTGTGGTGGAAGGCGGCGGTCATAACGGGGAGGGCGCCTCGCGGGCGACTTGATTTAAGAGTACATAAAGACGCGCATGCAAGTCATTCGCATAAGCACATTTGCCCCACGGCCCTCGACCGCCTCTGCGTACGTAGCTTTCCAGACTCGCTATTTCGCGCGGTCAGAGCGAACATCCCACACCAGGAAAGCGAGAAACGCTCTCCAGGAGGGAGAAATCATGAAACGACGAACGAACGGCGACGGGTGCGTCAAGAAACTACCGAGCGGCAGCCACCGCTGGCAGATCACGCTCGGGTTCGACGAGCACGGCCGGCAGATCCTCAAGAGCGGCACGGAGAAAACCAAGCAGGACGCCGAGCGCGCCCGCGTGCAAGCCTTGGCAGACCACAGCCGCGGCTTGCTGCCCGTCCCCAGCCAAGTCAAGGTCGGAGAGTGGCTTTCGCGCTGGTGCGCTTTGAAGCGCGCGAACCTCGCGCCTAAAACGCACGCGAACTACCAGTACGTCATCGACCGCCACCTCATTCCGCTGCTCGGCCACAAGAAGCTGCAAGACCTCAAACCGAGCGACGTGCGCGCCGCGTACGTTCACCTCGCCGACCGCGGCTTCTCGAAGTCGCTGCTGCACCAAGCGCGCGTCATCCTGCGGCAAGCCCTGCAAGAAGCGGTGTTCGATGAGCTCGTCGCGCGCAACGCCGCCGAGGTCGCGCGCTTGCCGAGCTTCAAACGCTCTCAGACCGCGCGGGCGCTCGACACCGCCGAAGTCACAGCCTTCCTGCGCGTGGCGAGCGAGCACCGCTTGGGGAGGCTGTTCGCGTTCGTGCTTTCCACGGGTCTGCGACGAGGCGAGGTGTGCGCCCTGCGCTGGGTGAACGTCGACCTCGAACGAGGCATTCTCCGCGTACGAGAGAACGTCACGGTCGTCCATGGCAAGGCCGTGCTGGGCGCGCCGAAAACCGAGGCGGGCGTACGGGACCTGCACCTCGCGTCGGACACGGTTGCGCTGCTGCGCGAGCACCGACGTGAGCACGGTGTGTCGCCGAACGGGTACGTGTTTACCAACGCCCGCGGCGAGCGGCTCTACCCGGATTCCCTGACGAAACTCGCCGGGAAGCTCGCGCAGCGAGCCAAGCTCGGGGATGTGCGCTTTCACGACCTTCGCCACACGTACGCGTCGCTGATGCTCGCGCGGGGCGTGCCGATGGAAGTCGTGAGCGAGAAGCTCGGGCACTCACGGCCCAGCACGACTGCCGACATCTACCGACACGTGTTCGCCGAGGAGCATGAGCGGCACACCCTCGACCTCACGGAGCTCCTTACGCCAGTGCCGTTGAAGATTCGCAGCGCCGCGAAGCGAGTCGAGGACGTGGACGCAGACGAGCCCGCCGCCTAAAGTGCGACTGAGAAGCGTGTGTGACGTTGTTTACGATACTCACGACATGCCAGCACGATGACCATGAGGTGCCGCCAACACGCTCCGGCGCAAAGCGTAACTTAGCAAGTGGCTGCGCATGAGCCTTCGGATTCCCGAGCGACGCTTGGTCGGGGAAGCGAGTGCAAGCGTTGATCGCCAAGGAGTTCGGCGTGGTATACCACCGAGACCACATGTTCCCGCTGCTGCGTCGCTTGGGCTTTATTCGCCATCGTTTGCGGAGATCGAAAGGCGTTTGACCCGATGCCCTCATCTTGGTTTTGCTCGTCTAGGACGCTTTTCAGAATCACTTTAACCAGTTTTGATGACTAACTCGTCGTCTGGTCGGTTGCGTTAAGGTCAAACGCGCGAATGTAAAGCTACCGTTTTACCTTTTTGCTATACTAGCTACGAACTGAGCGGGTGCGCGTGCCACCCCTTAAGTCCTTCAGGAGAGTTATGCGCAAAGGTCTACCGAGCGAAAGCTCGTTCAGCGAACACCGATCCATTCACGACGTCCTTCAAGAAATTCGAGACGTGTATCAACGTTACCCTCAACCTTGGGTGCTGGGGTACAGCGGCGGCAAGGACTCCACCGCCGTGCTGCAACTCGTGTGGCGCGCCCTTGAAGTCCTACCGGAAGACCAACGCCAAAAACCCGTGTACGTCATCTCGTCGGACACCCTCGTTGAAGCGCCTCTTCTGGTCGACCACATTGACCGCAACATCGCCCTCATCGAACGAGCCGCGCGTGACGCGCGCATGCCTTTCGTGCCCGCCAAGGTCAAACCCGTCTTGAACGACACCTTTTGGGTGAATTTGATTGGTCGCGGGTACCCGGCGCCATCCTCGAAGTTCCGTTGGTGCACGGAACGCCTCAAAATTAATCCGGCCGACCGCTTCGTCGAAGAGAAAGTCGCGGAGCACACCGAAGTCATCATGATTTTGGGCGTGCGTAAAACCGAAAGCGCCACGCGCATGCAACTGCTGAATTCGTACATGGTCAATGACCACGTGCTGCGCCGACACTCCTCGCTGCACGGCGCGTACTTGTACTCGCCCATCGTAGATTTCAGCACGGACGACGTGTGGAGTTACCTGCTGCAAAACGCCTCACCTTGGGGCGCGGACAACCGCCAGTTGTCCGCAATGTACCGCAACGCCACGTCCGCCGGCGAGTGCCCGCTCGTCGTGGATGACAGCACCCCGTCGTGCGGCCAAAGCCGCTTTGGTTGCTGGGTGTGCACTGTGGTCGAACGAGACCGCAGCATGGACGCCCTCATCGAAAACGGCGACGGCGACAACGATTGGTTGCAGCACCTCGCGGACTTCCGCACCTTCCTGCGTGAAACCACCGATCCGGCGCGCAAGCACATTTACCGTGATTTTCGCGGCCGCAACGGCCGCGTGATTTACCTCAAGGACGGTACGCTCGGCGCGCGCACGTACCGCCTTGACACGAGCCGCGAAATGCTTCGGCGCCTCCTTGAAATTCAGGAGAACATTCGTCGCGAGGGCCCGCCCGAACCGATCACGCTCGTCAGCGACGAGGAACTACACGAAATTCGCCGCTTGTGGCGCACAGAACGCCAAGACTGGGAGGATTCCGTCCCGACCATTGTGCGTGACGTCACCGGTCGTGACCTCGCGTGGCCCACGAACGACGACGGACACTTCGATGCGGATCACCGCGCGCTGCTCGAAAGTTTGTGCGACGAGCACGGCGTGCCGTTTGATTTAATGGCGCGCCTCCTCGAAGTTGAGCGTCGCTCAAGTGGCGTCACGCGCCGCGCCGGCGTTGTGAAGGAACTCGGGGAAGTGCTCGAGCGCGAATGGCGCGCCGAAGAAGAACTGCTCGCCGTGTCTCGTGCGCGCGCCGAAGGCGCGTTGTACCCGGTGGCGGCTGCCGCGATTGAAGAAGAAGCGGCGCGCCGTGACACACAGAAGGCGCGCGCGTGAAGCTCCTCGAACTGGAAGTGCGCAATCTCGGCTTGTACCGTGACGCGCACCGCTTCGACTTCACGACCGGCGCCCCGCCCCGCAACCTCGTGCTCGTCACCGGACACAACGGCGCCGGGAAAACAACTCTGTTCAGCGCGTTCGGCCTCGCGTTGCACGGCCGCTTGAGCTTCGGGGACCGCGTGAGTGACGACGCGTACCGCGCGCACGTCTTGGCTCGCTTTCATCGGTATGCCGGGACGGAAGGCTTGTTCGACGGCGTGCGTGACCGCGCCCAAACGCAGGAGGCCGGGGTGCGCCTCGCCTTCGAGTACGTGCGTTCCGGCCGGCCCGCGCGGGTTGACGTGCACCGCACGTGGCGTCGCCGAGGTGCCGGCGTCGAGGAGGACTTGGTGGTGCTCGTGGACGGCCACGCGCCCGACGCGCACCGCGAAGATTACCAAGCGTTTCTCAACGACCTCGTGCCGCCCGGCGTGGGCTTTTTGTGCTTCTTCGACGCCGAGCGGCTCGACGCGCTGTCTCACCCGGACAACGCGACGCTGCTCGCCGAAGCCGTTCGTCGCCTGCTGGGCTTGGACGTCGTGCGGCGCCTTCGCTCTGACCTCGAGCGGTACAGCGCCGCGAACAAGTCGACCGAGCATGCATCGCGCGGCTTGTTCGACAAATTGTTCGACATGGACGCCGCGACGCAAGCGGACCACGCGCGGCAACGAGACGTGCACGCACGCCTGGGCGCCCTCGACACGCAGCTTGCGGAGTTGCAAGGGCAAACGGAAGAGCTCGAGCGTCGCATCGCGGCCGAAGGCGGCGGATACGCTGAGCGCCGTGAACGCTTCGGATTGCGCCGCGCGGAACTCGACGCGATCATTGAAACGCAAGAAGCGCGCCTTGCGGGCCTCGCGACGGGCCTGCTGCCATTCGCGCTCGCGCCTGAATTGTGCCGCGCGCTCGACATACGCCTCGAGCGTGAAAGCCGCGCCGCGTCGAGCGGCGCGACGCGCGACGCGTGGAACGAACACGTGGCGCGCGTCGCGGACGCGCTGGAGTCCCCAGATTTCTGGTTGAACGTGACGCTGGAGGACGCGGCGCGCGCGCAACTGCGCGACCGTTTCCTCAACGTCCTCGCGCTGCCACACGACATAAGTGAAGTGGCGCTGCACCCGCTGTCCGAACCGGAACGCACTCGGTTGCGCGCGTGGCTGCTTGACGTCAACGAGACACTCCCGCGGGAAGTGGTGGGCATCGCGCGCGTCCTCGCGGACGCCTCAGCGGAACGCGCGGCCGTGCAAGCGGACTTGGACCGCGTGCCCGACGAGGACGTGTTGCGGCCTCTGCACGAAGAACTCGCCCGGCTCGCCGAGCGAACGCGCGCCGTGCGTCAAGAGCGCGACGAACGCGAAGCGGACCGCGCGGCCCTCGACGCGAAACTCGCTGCGGCGGAAAAGAAACGCGAGCAGGCCCTCGCGGATCTCGAAGCTACCCGCGCCTCCGAACGTCGCTTGGAACTCGCCGCGAAAGGCCAGTTGGTGCTGCGGACCTTCGAGGACGCCTTGGCGCGTCAACGCCTCGAAGCGCTCGAGGGAGCGCTCGTGGCGCGCTTCAACGCGTTGTGCCGCAAAGATCAACTGCTCGACCGCGCGCGCATTGATTCACGCACGTTTCAAGTGCAACTGCGTGCGGCGGACGGCGCGCCGTTGCTGCTCGAGAGCTTCTCCGCCGGCGAGCGGCAGTTATTCGGTTTGTCGTTGCTGTGGGCGCTTCGTGACGTCACGAAGCATGACCTTCCGCTCGTGATCGACACGCCGCTGGGACGTCTTGACCAACTGCACCGAGAGCGGATGATGCGTGACTTCGTGCCCGCCGTGAGCGACCAAGTGGTGCTGCTCACGACGGACGCGGAACTGGACGACGCGTTGTTTGATGCGGTGCGGCCACAAGTGGCGCGCGCATACCGCCTCGCCTTCGACGCGCAGCACGGCGAAACACGTCCAAGTGAAACGTCGCTGCACGCCCCGGCCTTGGCGGGCCGATGAGGAGACCTACATGAGTTTAAACAAGGTGTACGTGGACCGCGAAGCGGATTACCGCTTGCGCGCCCTCAAAGCTCGCACGGGTCTCACCCCGAACTTGTTGTGCCGCCTTGGGTTTTGCTTGTCACTCGCGGAACCTGGCGTGCCCGAACTGGAGTTGTACGCCAACGGTCAAGAACGCGAATTCAACCGCTACACCCTCACGGGTGAATGGGATCCGTTGTTCTTCGCGCTGCTGCGTGAGCGACTGCACCGCGACGGCCTTGACCCGGTGGCGGACTTGGAAGCGCAGTTCAAGGCGCACCTCGGGCGAGGCGTGCAGATGCTGTCGCAACGCGTCAAAACCATGGCAGACCTCGCGGCGCTCATCGTGACGATGCAAGACAAAGCGGGAGGTGTTCGTGCTTGACGCGTCCCGTCCGGTGTACATGGATTACCACGCGACCACGCCCGTGGATGAGCGGGTTGTGCGCGCGATGCTGCCGTACTTCACGGATGTGTTCGCGAACGCCGCGAGCGTTGATCACGAAGCGGGCGCGCAGGCGAACGCCGCCGTGGAGGCCGCTCGGGACCACGTGGCGCGCCTGCTCGGCGCGCGCAGCGACGAAATCGTGTTCACGAGCGGCGCGACCGAAGCGGACAACCTTGCGATTCTCGGGGCGACCGAGAAACTCGCGGATAAAGGCAATCACGTCATCACCACGGTCGCGGAACACAAAGCGGTCCTCGACGCGTGCAAGCACCTTGAGCGTCTCGGGAAACGCGTGACGTACCTGCCTGTGGATGCGTACGGCCGCGTGAATCTCGATGAATTACGCGAAGCCATCACGAACGAGACGGTGTTGATTTCCATCATGGCGGCAAACAACGAAATCGGCACGGTCGCGCCGCTCGCCGAGATCGGCGCGATTGCTCGCGAGCGCGGCGTGCTGTTTCATACGGACGCCACGCAGGCCGTCGGGTACATCGACATCGACGTCGTGAAGCAGCACATTGACCTCTTGTCGCTTTCCGCCCACAAGTTTTACGGCCCGAAAGGGGTGGGGGCATTGTACGTGCGCAAACGCGGCAAGCGCGTGCGTCTCGCGCCGCAACTGCACGGCGGCGGACACGAGCGTGGCATGCGCAGCGGCACCCTCAACGTGCCGGGCATCGTCGGGCTGGGCGCCGCGGCCGACATCGCCCGCAAAGAACGCGAAGCGCTCGCGGCCCGCCTGCGGCACCTGCGTGACCGCTTGTGGCACGCGTTGCAAGCGGCCGTTCCGGGCGTTGAACTCAACGGACACCCGACCGAGCGTCTTCCGCACAACCTCAGTGTCTTCATTCCCGGCGTGGAAAGCCGGTCGCTGCTCGTGCAAACGAAGCGTGACGTGGCGCTTTCCACCGGGTCGGCATGCACCACTGCGTCGGTGGAGCCGTCGCACGTGCTGTTGGCATTGGGTTTCGGCGAAAACCGCGCGCATCAATCTGTGCGTTTCGGGTTGGGTCGAGGCACGACCGAAGCGGAGGTGGACTTCGTCGCAGCTCGCGTCGCAGACGCGGCAGCTCGCTTGAGACAGTTGGTGGCTTCGTGACGACGACCGACGTGACGAGCGCCCTCGAGAAGATTCGCGACGCGCAAGCGCTGCAGCGCCGCATCGTGCAAGATCTGCTCGATGATCAACTGCACGATGAAACGCGGGTGCTCGTCACGGCGGGCCGCATGGGCGTCACGACGTCCTACGTCGGCACCGTCAGTTTCCGCTGGATCGACCGGAACGTCAAAATTTTCACGCAACTCGACCTCATCCGCAACCGCCTCGATGACCGCGGGCAATTCGTGCTGGACAACGAAAGCATCGACGAATTGCAGCAACGCGCGCCTGACTGGTCTCGCCAAGCGGTCCTCGTGCATTACTTGCTGCGCAACCGCGCCCGAAAGTTTCCCGCGATGCTGCTCGTGGTGTCCGAAGCATGGGTGAACGACCCGGCCGCGCCCGAATGGAACGCGGAAGGCCGCGCCACGAAAGCCTCCGTGCCGTTCGCGCGGCTCGACGGGCAGGGCCGCGTGGGACTCGTCGAACTTCGCCGCGGCGTCACGGTGTACGTCGTGGACGGTCAGCACCGTCTGATGGGCATTCAAGGCTTGTTGGAGTTGCTGCGCACCGGTCACTTGGATTTACGCGCCGCGAACCGCAAACCCACGGGCGTGGAAAGCCTCGAGCAACTCAAAGTCAGCCTCGGCTTGACCGACGCGGATATCGCCAGCGTCGAAGACGAAACGATGGGCGTGGAATTCATCCCGGCGGTCATGCAAGGCGAAACGCGCGAGGACGCGCGCCGCCGCGTGCGCTCGACCTTCGTGCACGTCAACAAAACGGCTCGGCCACTCACGCACGGTGAGCTCGCCGCGCTCGACGAGGAAGACGGCTTCGCGATCGTGGCGCGCACGATCGCGCGTCAGCACCCGTTGTTCAAGAAAGAAGAAAGCGGAGACCGCGTGAGCCTCAAGACGACGGCGCTGCCCGACCGCAGCAAATGGCTCACGGCCCTCGCGACGCTCACGGACATGGCGCGCGGATACCTCGGGGCGGCCGCGCCTTTTCGCGCGTGGGTGCCGCGCCGCAAAGATGAACTGGCCACGCGGCCTGACGAAACCGAATTGGAGGACGCCACGCGCCGCTTTCGCGAATTTTGGGATGGCGTGGCGAGCTTGCCGAGCTTCGCGTCCATTCAAAAGGGCGAAGCGACGATCGACGAATGGCGGCAATTTCCGACGCGCGCCAAAGGCAAAAGCGTCGGGCACGGTCACCTCCTCATGCGTCCGGTCGGGCAAAGTATCCTTGCGGACGCCGTCGGGAAGTTGCACCGCAACGGCCAAGGCGTTCCGCTCGCGGACCTCGTGTCGCGGTTGCGCCGCCTTGACGAAGCGCACTTGTTCGACCGCGTTGACGCGCCCACCAGTCCTTGGTACGGCGTTGTGTACGACCCCGTCGGGCAGCGCATCGTGCTGTCCGGCCGAGACGCGGGCGTGTTGATTCTCACGCACCTGCTTGGCGGAGAAAGCGCCCTCACGCCTGCCGAGCGCGCCCGCCTTCTCGAGCAGTACCGGAAACTCCGCACGGTGCCCGGTGAAAACGGCGCTGCCCTGTACTGGAACGCCAGCGGGGACCGCGTGGCGTCACCGGACGCGATCGAGTTGCCTCGCGCGCCCGAAGGCACCGCGTGACCACCCTTTCTGCGTTCGATGCCCGGCCTCTAGTGGCGCAATTGGAGGACGTGCGCGCCGCGTACCTTGCCGATGAACGTCCGTGGGTTCTGGGGTACAGCGGCGGAAAGGACTCTACCGCGGCGCTGCACCTCGTGTGGCGCGCGTTGGAAGGCGTGCCGCGCGAGCGGCGCACGAAGGACGTCGTCGTCGTCGCGTCTGACACGGGCGTGGAGGCGCCGATGGTCACGGCGCGCCTGGACGATTCGCTCGCGTGCGTTGAGCGCGCCGCGCGCGCCGCTGCTCTTCCGATTCGCACGTGTCGCGTCACGCCCACCCTCGAGGACAGCTTCTGGGTGAACCTCATCGGCAAAGGCTACGCGGCGCCGAGCGTGAAGTTTCGGTGGTGCACGGAACGCCTCAAAATTCGCCCGACCAACCGCTTCATCGTGGAGCAAGTGCGGGCCAGTGGCGAAGTGATCTTAATTCTCGGGTCGCGCCGCGCGGAAAGCGCGACTCGCGCCCAGGTCCTCGCGCTGCATCGACAGAAGGGTGGGCCTTTTTCGCGGCACTCCACCTTGCGCGGCGCACTAATTTACCCCCCCATTGAAGCATGGAGCGACGACGACGTGTGGTCGTACCTTCTGCAAGACCCCTGCCCATGGGGCGGCGATCACCGTGATCTCGTGGCGTTGTATCGTGGGGCGCGCGGCGGAGAGTGCCCGTTGGTGGTAGACACCCGCACCTCTTCGTGCGGCGGAGGTCGGTTCGGGTGCTGGGTATGCACGGTCGTGGAACGCGACCGCAGCATGGAAGCCCTCGTGGACGCCGGAGCGGACTGGATGGAGCCGCTGCTGGCGTTGCGTGACTTCTTGTCCTCCACCCAAGACCCGGCGCGCAAACGCGAGCTGCGCGAAACGCGGCGCCGCAACGGCCGCGTGAAAATCGCGCGCGACGGCGGCCATGTGCCCGGTCCATACCGCCTGAAAGTGTGCCGCGACGTGTTGCGCCGCGTGCTCGAAGCACAAGAAGCCGTGCGGCGCACCGGCCCGGACCCCACCATGACGCTGATCAGCGACGCGGAACTGCACGAAATTCGCCGGGTGTGGCGCGAGGAACGCCACGATTGGGAAGACGCCTTGCCTGGCCTCGTGCGCGCCGCGACCGGCCGCGCCTTCTGCCTCTCTCTCGAAGACACGCCGCACTTCTCCGCGGACGACGACGCGAAGCTGCGCGCCGCGGGCGAGCGGCACGGGGTGCCCGTCGAGCTCCTGCGCGCCCTGATCGACTTGGAGCGCTTCGCTTCCCCACACGAAGGCAGCGAGGCGCGCGAAGGTGCCCTCAAACAGCTGCTCGCGCGCGATTGGTGGACTTCCGAGGACGCCTGATGCTGCTCCACGCCTTGGAACTGCGTAACTTCGGGCCGTTCGCGGGCACGCACCGCCTCGACCTGCGGCCCCGCTCGCCCGACCGACCCATCGTGCTCATCGGCGGAGGCAACGGCACCGGGAAAACGAGCATCCTGGAAGCGTTGCGGCTGTGCCTGTGGGGCGACCGTGCCCATGACCGCTCGTGGACGGCCGAGGAATACGCGGTTCACTTGCGCCGCTGCCTGCACCGCCCCCCGGACGGTCCCGCGGCCTCTTGCGGCGGCGTGACCGTCGAGTTCGAGCACACGCGCGGCGCCATGACGCGCGTGTACGCCGTGAGGCGCGACTGGACCGCGCACTCGCGGGGGGTGCGCGAGGAGCTGAGCGTCACCTGCGACGGGCAAGTGCTCGAAGGCGCGAACGCTCGGTCGTGGCCGCGCTTCGCGCGCGACCTCGTACCCGACGGGCTCGACGCCGCGATGCTCTTCGACGGCGAACGTTTGCAGGCCTTTGCGAGCGACGACGGCGCGGCTTTTGCGCGCGCCGCGCGTGCCCTCTTCGGTCTCACGGCCCTCGACCGGGCGCGCGACGCGCTGCGGACGCACGCGCGCCGCGAAGCCGCGCGCGCGCCCGACGAACTCGGCGGCGCCTGGGACGGGCTGCAGGCGGAACGCGACCGACTCGCGTTGCGCGAGCGGCGCTCGGGCGACCGTGCCGCGCGGGCCCGCCGTCAAGCCGCGATCGACCGCGCGGCCGTGAGGGACCTCGAGGCGCGCCTCATGCGCGAAGGCCGCGACGTGCAGGCGCTGGAACGCGAACGCGACGCGCTTCAAGTCGCCCTTGAAGCCGCCGAAGCGGACGTGCGCGAGCGCGCCGGGGGCCTCGCGCCGATCGGGCTGCTGGCCGACCTCGCTAGGCTCGCTGCGGGACGCCTGGAGGCGCCCGCCCCGCTGGGCGAGGAGGCGCGGAGCGTGCTCGAGGACGTTCTCGCGCAGCTCGAGGACCACGCGTGGTGGCCCGACGACGGAACGAACGAAGCGCGCGAAGCGGTCGCGCGTCGTCTGCGCGATCACTTCGCGCCCCGATTGCGCGGCCACGGGGACTTCTTCGGGAGCGACGCGGAGCGCGCGCGGCACGCGCGGCGCCTGCGCGACGCGCTGGCGGAAGGGCGCGCGTGGCGCGCCGCCGCCCGGGAACTGCTCGACCTCCGCACGGCGTGGGCGAACGTCACGGCGGAGCTGGCGCGTCCGGACGACAACGAGGGCCTCGAGGGCGTGCGGCGGACGTTGGCGGAGGCGCGCGCGGCGGTGGCCGCGTCCGAGAAGGTGTTGGCCGAGGCGGAAGCGGAGGTGACCGCCGTGCGAGACGCGGACCGGCGGGCCCGCCGGGCGTTGGAGCAGCTGCAGGTGCGCCTCAAGCAACGCGACGCCCGCACGGACTGCCTTGCGCTCGCCGCGGCGTCCCTCGACGCCCTCACGGACTTTGCGGCCGCCCTGCAAAAGGAGCGCGCGACGGCGTTGGCGGCGGCGCTGCGCGAGTGCTTGGGCGCCTTGCTAAACAAAGCCGGCGCGATCCACGACGTCGCGGTCGACGCCGACACCCTCGCCATACGTGTGCTCGGCCACGCCGACGCGCCTTCGGCCGGGGAGCGGCACCTGCAAGCCGTTGCGCAACTCTGGGCGTTGTCGCGTGTTGCGAAACAAGGATGTCCCCTTGTGCTTGACACCCCCCTCGCTCGCCTGGATATGGTTCATCGTGGCGCCATCGTGCAGCGCTGGTGGCCGCAGGCGTCTGTGCAGCTGATCGTGCTCACTACAGACACGGAGGTAGATGCCGTAGCGCTAAACAGCGTTATAGGTAGCGTATCGCATTCGCAACGCTTGGAGTTCGATCCGATCCGAGGCTCTTCCCATGGGTTCGTCGGGTACATTGATCTCGACGGGGTTCCGAGCGATCAGCGTTGAAGTGTTTCTGTGTGACCAGGGGCCGCGGACAAGGCACGGCCCTCCTTTGTTGCTTGGTCGGTGAGACGGCACCGAGGGCCAGGCGTTCGAGGCCAGCAGATTGACCAAGCAGGCCACGCATCCCCACATCACCCCGCAGCGCCCCAATGGATTGTGGAGGTGGGGCTTCAAGAAGGGCTTCCACACTGCGCGTACACCTCAAGCTCCTGCGTCTGCGCTTCTCCCCCTCCTCTACCCGCGCGAGGAATTCGGCAGTCGGTACGTCACTGGCGTAATCCTACCTTCATTTTCGGCATATGTGGCCTGAGTTACCGTAGTTTGCTCGGAAGCGGATAATATATGAGAGCGGGTCCTGACGATTCTCATGGCAACGTCTGTGGGAGGAGAACGGTTGGGAGCGTGACAGTCAAAGTCGGTGCGGCGTCCTCGACGCTCCGCTGCGCATTGACCGAACCCTGACCTCGCTCATATCGATCAGCCTTACGACCCCGCTCCGCGGGGTCGTTGTCGTTCGAGAAGAGCGCAGGGGGGATCCGCAACGCGCAGTTCAGGAGGAAGAGTATGACCGACAAGAACGCCCCGTCCGCCCCCGTCACCCGCCGCGCCAAGCCGAACGCCCCGGAAACGCCCGTCGACGCGACCCCCGACTTCCCCTCGTCCCGCTCCTTCTTCGAGGACACGAACGTGCTCGAGTCCCTGCGTACGAGCGAGTACGGCTTCGAGGGCGGCCTGTTCGAGTTCGTCGACAACGCCATCGAGTCCGGCGCGCCGCACGTCTGGGCGGGCATCAAGACCGAGGAGAAGACCTCCACCGACAAGAACGGTAAGAAAACCAAGACCGAGATCGTCTCCGAGGTGTACGTCGTCGACGACGGGTGCGGCATGAATCCCAAAACGCTGCACAACAGTCTCGCCATCGGCGCCACCATGCGCGCGTCCCGCCGCGGCCAGTCGCTCGGGATCGGCCGGTTTGGCGTGGGCCTCCCGCTGGGCAGCATCTCCCTCGCGCGCCGCGTCGACGTCTACTCCCGCGAGAGCCAGAATCAGCCCTTCCTGCATACCTACCTCGACCTCGACGAGATCCGTGCGGGAGAACAGCGCGACATCCCCGCCCCCGTGCCCGCCGAGCCGCCCGCCGAGCTCGCGGCCTTGCTGCAGGACAGCTCGGGCACGATCGTGCACCTCACAAAGTGCGACCGCCTGCAGTCGGACCCGATCAAGCCGGACAAGCTGCGGCGCGCCAGCGAGGTCGAAGCCGGCGTGATGAACGAGCTGGGCCGGGTCTACCGGAAGTTCATTGAGGGGGGACGTCAGATCTTCTGGAACAAGCAGCGCGTGCTCTTGCACGACCCGCTCTTCGTGAGCGGCCCGACCATCTTCGACCAGCCCTCGCTGGACTTGCGCGCCCGGGAGGTTGATCCGATCGTGATCCCGCTCGAGATTCCCGGCAAGCCCGGCGAGACAGCGGACGTCGTCGTGCGCTTGAGCCTCCTGCCCGAGGAGTGGCGCCCCGAGCAGGGGGCGGGTGGCTGGAAGTCCAACAAGGAGCGGCACATCGACGACAACGAGGGCATCTCGATCCTGCGCGCGGACCGCGAGGTGTACTACGGTCGTTTGCCCTACCTCCTTGGAGGAGGCTCTGGGCAGGTGGCGTACGAGCGCATCGACCGTTGGTGGGGGTGCGAGATCAGCTTCCCGCCGGAGCTCGACGAGTACTTCCACGTGCGCTACATCAAGCGCGGCGCGGAACCCGTCCCGTCGTTGCGCGACAAGCTCCGCGAGCGCATCTGGCTGACGATCAAGAACTTTCGCAGCGAAATTCAGGCGGTCTTCCGCAAGAATGCCCCGTCGCCGTTTGAGGAGCAGGAGCAGCCCTTCGCGGATGCCGAGCGGGCCTTCGCGAAGGCGAGTGGGGTGCTGCCCAGCGGGAAGCTCGGACGGGATGTGGACCCTGAGCAGGCGCAGGAGGCGCTGGAGGAGGTCGCCTCCAACGCCGACGTCGGCAAGGGCGAGCCCAAGGTGATGGAGGAGCGGCGGAAGAAGCACCTCGAGCGCCTCCAGGCCATGCCCGTGAGTATCGTGCCGGTGAACTGGCCGGGAGGGAGCTTCTTCGAATCGGTCCACGCCGGGGGGAAGATCATCGTCAGCCTCAACACCGCCCACCCCTTTTACAAGGAGGTGTTCTACCCGCTGTGCGGGAGCGTCGAGGGGCTGACGGAGGAGTCCGACGCACACATGGGGGCGTCGACGCCGGAGCAGCGGTTCGCGCGCAACGCGATGATGCTGATCCTGATGAGCTTTGCGCAGGCGGAGGCCTTTTTCCCGAAGGAGGACCAGCAGGAGCTGATCAACTCGTTGCGTGCGCAGTGGTCGATCGCCCTCGCGACGGCCACGAAGGAGCTCGTGAAGGTGACCGGCGGCCTCGGGGGACGCGAGTGAGCGGGCCGTTCGTGCCGCACGTACTGCTTCCGCAGGTGGTGCGTCGGGTCGTGGAGCCGGGGCGGTCGGGCGTGTACGTGCTGGGTCGGGACGAGCGGGGGTTCAAGCCCGGGTACGTGGGCCGGTCGGACACGGACCTCCAGCGCCGCCTGGCGACGCACAACCACCGTGACGAGTTCGAGTACTTCATCTTCCGGTACGCCGGCTCACCGGAGGAGGCCTTCCGCCTGGAGTGCGAGCTGTGGCACGCGCACGAGGAGACGGCGTCGGGGATGCTCAACCGCATCCACCCCGACGCGCCGAGCGGCAGCGGCCTCGAGTGCCCCTACTGCGCGTTCGGCAAGGACCTCGCGGCCCTGTTGCGACACGTGAGCTAAGCTTATTTTTGGAGGCGCGCCGGTTCATCCGGCGCGCCTCCCTTTGTCTCAGCACCCCCGAATCTAATACTCTGCCGACTAATTGAGAGTAGCCTCTTGAGATGATGTAGGGATGCGTCGCTCTATAATCCTATAAGGCCCATTACCCTGATAATGTCATCGTGCAAGCCAGACGGTTCTTTGGGAAGCGAAACACGATTTATTCCATAGAGTTTAGAATGTGCTAGGGCGGTGAGAGCGAAGCCTTCGCAGAAAACCTCCGAGCCGTACGCGGCGTATTGGGTGCACTGGGCTATACCCATTGTGCCCATACGATCACGATAGCCTTTTATGCCCTGAATGCATTCCCCCACCTCGTGTAGAAAGGCGGCGGTGAGGCGAGTGGATCGGTGTTTTATATCGGATGCAATATGATGAGGAAGATCTCCAGGCGCATGGGACTTTAAATTCAAGCCCATGCGAATCAAGATGGTTCCACCGTTGCCATGAGGCTCCCACAGACAGCTTCCATCGCCGGACCACGGTTTGGTGTAAAGATCATGCCTTATATCAAAAAGCCAATCAAATGCCTTCGGATAAACCTCTCGGACGGACTGCATGCCGAGAGAAACTATCCTGTTAACCTCAAGACTGCCAGGAGGAGATTTGTAATTAGAATCAGAGTCTTCGTCTAGTCTCCCAAAAGGAAGGAAGTGGGCCTTTTCGATATTGTATCTTCTCATAATCATGCCGATTCCTCCTGCCAGCCCATCTTGAAGCGCCTTCGTCGATTGATGGGGCGATGATGCTCATGTCACCAAAGGGGTTACGTTAACACTCGAAGTCATCCCAAAAACGCTCACCGTCTCATGGTCGGTAACATAGTTCGTGCTCGACCTCCACGATGAACGCTGGGTCTCCTTACCTCTTGACCTCGGTCTAGCTTGGCAACGGTAGGAGGGCGTCGAGCAGCCGAGCGGGAAGCTCAACATATCGCACACGTTTACAGCCGGAGCGGAGCTTAGCTTTGAGCTCGCCCATGTTTCGCGGGCAGAAGTTGCCCAGGACATGCTTTTTGACGTACGCCCACACCCGCTCGATTGGGTTGAGTTCAGGTGCGTACGGCGGCATAAACACCAACGAGAGGCGTGCATGTTCGGCCACGAAGTCTTTCACTCCTTTCGCCTTGTGGATGCCCGCGTTGTCGAGCACGATCACCACGTTGCCCTCGACGTGCGAGAGGAGGTGGCGCAAGAACGCGATGACCTTGGCCGCCTTGATCGCGCCTTTAACGGTGTGCTGGAGGAACTGCCCTGTGGTCGTGATGGCTTCGATGGTCGAGAGCTTGTCCCAGTTCGCCCGCGATCGGATCAAGGGCGTCTGACCTCGGACGGCCCACGTGCGCGTCACCGTCGTCTTGAGGCTGAAGCCACTTTCGTCGAGGAAGACGACCGTTGTACCGGCCTCAACCTTTTTTCCCCAACTCAGGCAGAACAATTTCCACCCAAGTGCGAATCGTGTCTTCGTTGCGTTCCAGTGCCCGTATGTCCGGCTTCTGGCACGACCAGCCGAGATCATGCAGCACTTTGCGGACGTGATCGCGGTGATACCACACGCCGAACAAGCGACCGATCAAGTCACGGATCGCTCCACCCGTGTGCTTGTGGACCTTCTCGCAGCTTCGTCACGAGTTCTTGGCGCTGCTCAGCGGACAGGGCGCGTGGAGGACCAGCGGCCTTTGTAGCTTTCAGTGCGTCTGAGCCGTGATCACGCAGGTCTTTCTTCCAGCCGCGCACCGTACTTTCCGCGACCCCGAGCGCTTCGGCGATCTTCTTTGGTGCTGGCCTCGCCTGCTTCGAGCAGTTGCTGGCTGTACAGCCGACGTTCTTCGTGCTGCGCTCGACTGAGCTTCTTCGGTCGCCACGCCGACAACATGCCCTCAGCTTACTGCTCGTTGCCAAGCCGTGCCGAGATCAATAAGATGCCGGGCGATGTCACGCACGCCTCGACCTTGTACTCGGCACAGAGCGATTTCTTCGCGCTCAGCGAACGACAAATACCGCTTGGTCGGTGCATCGCTTCTCGGTGCCAGCGTCGCTGGTGGCATCCCTCCAGCCTCCCGAAACCAGCGTACGCCGACGGCGGGCGAGACGTTTGCACTTCTGGCAGCGTCCTCGCCCTGCAAGCCCTGGGCGATCAAGGCCCAAAACCGCCTCTGGTCCTCACGTCGAGCGACGCGAGGCCGCCCGTGGGAGCCCAGCCTTCTCGTCGCGCTCGATCGGATGTTCGCTTCTTGGTCGTCATCCCAGCCCATTTCTTCGAGGTGTTGCGACGACCACTTGAATTCACCCAATATGCCAGCCGGGTCTACCAGCAAGAACTGCGGACCATGAACGCGGTGACGAGCATGAGCCGAAAGGGGAATTGTTGGGACAATGCTGTCGTAGAAAGCTTTTTCGGCACTCTGAAGCGCGAACTTCTTAATGGGCGCGTGTTCGAGTCGAGGCCGCAGGCGCGGTCGGAGGTGTTCGAGTACATCGAGGTGTTTTTCAACCGGTAGAGGCGGCATTCGACACTGGGCTTCTTGGCTCCGGTAATCTTCGAGGAGCGACGTCGGGCAGCCTAACCCTGATGTCTACAAAACCCAGGCAAGTTCAATCTGCTCGATCTCGTTGGCGAAGGCGCTCAGGTCGGGCCAAACGCTTTCACCGACTCGACATAGGGTGCACCACCCATTGCAACGCAGGCGTTGTCCACGTTTACTCCATCGAGGAAATGGGCGACGATGCGATCCTCGAGAGGCGCGTCGTGAGAGCCGCTCGTCCCGATCAACCTCGGCGCGAACGGTGCGTTCGCCGTGCGGACGTTGGAGGGCGAGGAAGTGACCGAACTGAGCGAGCACGGACGCCCGTGCTCGTGTCCTCGAGCGAGGATCTCGTTGGGTCGAACGGCGAGGTGCGGCTCAGTGGGATCGAGATGGGGAGAGCTGTTGTGTCGCGGCGCTTCCTGTGGACGGAGGACGCTTCGGGGTGAGGGGGCACCGGATCGATTGGCCGCCGAGTCCGGAAGCCGCCACACCGACGCGCGACCGAGGGCGGATGCGTCACCGAAGTTCGTGGCGCAGGTGAACCGAGAGCGAAACCCTTCCGCGACGCACCGCGGCCACCTGCAGACGTAGGAACGACCGAGGTGAAAAAGTCGTCCTAAAACAGTTGCGGCAACTCTATTTTTTCAGTACTCACCTCGTTTCCATCGAGGTCTATGGCCAACCCCTCTCCCGTGGTGCGTGTTATCAAATAGACCTCCCTGAGTAGGCCTATTTGTGAATCGCTAAACTTCTCTCCCAGAATCAAACCCATCAGCCGTGCGGATATGTCTCGCCCTCCCGCGATGAGCCGGCGGCGCTGTGGGTCATAAAGCGAGCCATACCAGGGGCTTCCGGGCCAACTCAAGTTGAAACGCCCGTCTCGATCGAGCCGTATCAACTTTTGGAAAATTTCCTCAAGCGAATGGTTCATTTGAAAATGCAATTTGCCCACCGCCTGCGCTAAAACGCTCTGACCTATCGGTCGTAGCAAAAGGTGCATCTTGGGCGATTCTTCTTTGTTGCCCGAATCCTTTTTATTCCCTGGATTGCGCAGTTGCGCGACACTTCCTTCCGAGCCCAAGCTCTCGAACACGGGCAGGGTTTGCATGTGATCCCACAGCTCGTCGAAAAAAACGCGCCCGTGCTCAAGCTGAGTGTCCGTCGGCCGCAAAGGCGTGACGCGTGGGCTCTTGGAAGGCCACCCTTGGAAGGCCTCGTGCGCCCCGAGGTACCGGCGCACCATGTCTTCAAGGGTCGCCAGAGTTGTCACGGCCGTTGATCGTTGCGGCAGGGACGCGTTTTTCATGTTCACGCGCCCCTCCGTTTCGAGCAGTGGGTGCGTGAGGGCGGTGTGGCGCGCGACGAGCGCGAAGCCGTCGTCCTCGTTGAGCTGGGTAAGCTCCCCTGCGGCGAGCGGCACAGCCGTCTGGTTGACGTGCACGAAAGTGGCGCGCACGCGCCGCAACGCTTCCTCGCGCGTCTCGCCTCGGTTCACCGCGACTATGAACTCCACGCCGAGCGTTTCGCTCGGCAGGGTCTGCAGGTAGCCGTGCGTGATGCCCTGCGCGCCGTGCCGAGCGACGATCCCTTCGGTCGTGAGGGGCTTTTGGGGCAGCTCACGCCCTTCGGCGTTCTTGCGGGGCAGGCGGCCGTGGTCAAGGAGGCGCATGAGGCCTTTGAGGGCCATGAGGCGGTGCTGGCCGTCGAGGGCGTACATCCGCACGGGCGCGTGCCGGCGCGCAACGCGCAGCAGCCCCAGGGTGCCGTCGGCATCGAGGGCCTCGAACTGCGCGGAGGGCCGCAAGGCGCGGCCGCCCTCGCCCCATTCGGGCGCGGCGGGGTCGTCGACCCACGCTTCGCTGATCACCACCAAGATGGGGGGGAACTTGTGGGTGGTGCGGGACGTCAGGTACTCCACGAGGGTCGCTTCACGGCGGTAGTCGGGCCGGCGTTGCTGCAGCGCTTCGACGGTGTCGCGATTCACACGCACCGCGCGCCCGCCGCCTTGCAGGTGGTCTCGAAACAGGGGAAGCTCGGCCGCGAAGGAGACGTTCTCGGCGATCCACTTTAGTGGGGCCGCGCCGATGAAGGAGGTCGTGTCGCCCATGCGGACGGTGTGGACCGGTAGGTACGACGGGGAGTCGAGCACGTCGGCGAGCAGGGCGCGCAGCGCGGCGTGCTTGTCAGGCGGGGAAGGGTCGGCCATGAGGGGTTGTACCACTGTGCGGGGTGCGCCCTGTTTCACTCGGCGCTGCGGGCGAGGTGGAGGAGGTTATTGAGCGGCAGTCCGGCGTCAGGGTCGAGGCGCGCGACGAGATCGTGGATGCCGGCGTTGGCGTACTCTTCGACGATGCGCAGAATGCGCTCAGGTGACGTGAGGACGTTCACGTCGCGCTCGGCGGTGAGGGCGACGGCTTTGAGAACGGGCACGTCTTGGTACGCGTCAAACTGCGGCCAATGAAAAATTTGCTGGCGAGACTTCTTGAGTTTCTTGCGGGTGTTGCTCGCGTAGCCCAGCGCGACCGACCACATGAAGACGTCTTTCATAGTGAGGAAGGGAACTTCCTCGACGTTGCGGCGCGCGTTGTCCGTGAGTTGTTTGTAAACTTCGTGCACCGCCGTTTCAATTTGCACGCGGTCCGATCCGTGGGATGTCATGCTGGGCTGAGCTCCTCGACGCGGGTGAAGCTGTTTTCGCGGTGAAAGTGCAGGCGGTACTGTTTGCCCGTGTGGGGTTCGAGGCCGGCGCGAGACGCGTCATCCCATTCGCGGTCCGTGACGAACAAAATGAGTTGTGGCGCGAGGGCGGGAAGGTTGCTAGCAACGGCGCGCAAGTGGTCGCCGGACAAGCGGCCGAACGGCGTGTCCATCACGAGCGGAGCTTCTTCACCGGACACTTGCACCATGGCGCAAATGAACGCGAGGCTGAGAATTTGGCGTTCCCCGGCGGAAAGTTCCTTGCGGGTGGGAACGCCGTAGCGGTCGATGACTTCAAGGCGGAAGTCTTGGTCGATGCGGACATTCTCGAAGTGTTCTTGCTTCCACGCGAGTTTACGAAAGACGTCTTGCGTGACGCGTTCGATGTCGTGGCGGATGGTTTCGAAGTACGCGTGCTTCACGCTTGTGACCGCGTCTGCGAGGCGCTGCGCGAGCGCGGCGGTGCGCGTAAGGAGAAGCGCTTGGCGTTCCTGAGCTTCCGCGGCGGCTTTTTTGCCTTGCAAAGCGTCGAGTTCCCGGTCGATCTCCTCGAGGCGCATCAAGTTTACCTGGTCTTGGACGAGGAGGCGGTCGCGGGACTCCGTGAGGGTGGTGCGTTGCTTTTCCAGCGCCGCGATATCGCCGGCGCTGGAAGTGTGCAGCTGCCGATTGATGTTGTCGAGCTCACTTTCGATTTGGGTTTTGCGCAGCCGCAAGTCTTCGCGGTCCCGCGCGAGCGTGTCAATCAGTTGACGTTGCGTGACCACGCGCTGCGGAAGGGTGCGCAGCTCGCCGGAGAGGCGCGTGTACTCCACTTCGAGTTGTTGCGTGGCGTGACTGCGCTCCATGATGGATGCGAGGCGGGCATGCACCTCGTCGTGCTCGTGAAAGGAACGGCCGCACACGCATTCGAGCCGTTCGATGAGGTCTTGCAGAAACTGCTCGCGAATGCCGGGCGGCATTTCGCCGCGCTCTCGTTTCTCATCGAGAATCGCGAGCGCGTCAACGGTAGCAGCGCGCACCCAAGGGGTGTAGGCGCCCATGAGGGCTTTGCGCAACTCCACGGTTTTCTTGTCGTCTTGACCTTCGGTGGTTTTCCAGTCGACGAGGAGGCGGTCGCGCTGCTCTTGCAGCTGCCGAGCACCCTCCATCGAGCGCAACTGCGCTTCGAGCGTTTCGATTTGCGTGCGCGCCAACGTCAATTCGTCGCGGACTTTGGCGCGGACCGCGCCCAGCTGGGTTTTCTCGGTTCGCAACCGGTCCTCTTCGTCCGCGAGGCGCTGCGACTCGGGCGAAGCGCTGCGTTTGATTTCGCCGCGCAAATCCCGCGCGATCTCCGTGAAGCGCGTTTCGGCACGCTCAAGGGCGGGGAGGCGCATGACGTTCCGAATGGCGTCCTTGACCTCGCTGTTTCCCGCGCGGGTGAGGTCATCCATCTTCTCGCCGTCAAAGAAGAAGTACTGGCGAACGTTGCGGGGCAACACACTGTTCATAAAGCCGAGGTCGAACTGTACGGGCGTTACTTCCCCGGTGGCTTTGAGGCGCATCAAGGTGAACGAAGGCGGTCCGTCGTCCACAGCGCGCAGCCCGGCGCGCCGAACAGGTTGGCGGCGCTGAGCGAGGTACGTGTGGCTTTTATGGCGGAATTTGATGCTGACGGCATACGAGCCGCGTCCGCCTTCGGGCAAATCGAAGAGGGCTCCGCGGTTGAACACATCGCCGATGTCTTCGAGGCCTTCGCCGAACAAACACCAATTCAAGGCGCTGAACATGCCGGTCTTGCCAGCTCCGTTTTGCCCGTGGAAGAGGGTGACGTTCAGGTCCGGGAGAATGGACACCTCGAATTCCTGAAGGCCACGGTACTGCCGAAAGTTGTCAAGGGTCACGCGTTCGAGTTTCACAAGAGGCGGTCCTCGCCGGGCAAGCGGCCTTCCGCGATGAGTTGCGCGCGCACGTGCGCTTCGATGAGGCGCCGCACTTCATCCTTGTTGCGCGGGCGAAGTTTATCGAGGCTTTCGCGTTCAATGTCGATCACATGGCGGGCAAGGTCGCGCAAATCCGGGTCGAGGTCGTCTAGGAGAAATTGAATCTTGTCGTTCATGCGTGCTCCTGAGCATCAAGGTGCGTGTGGCGTTGCAGCACGTCCCACAGCGCCGCGTAGGCGTCGTGCGTGTTTTGGGCGGTTTGTGCGAACTCCGTGAAGCGCGCGAGTTCCCGCCGCACGACCGAGCGTTCGGTGGAGCTCACGACGCCCGGCAAGAGGGGCGGGATGGTGATGAAATCGTGGATGACCGCGTGGGTTTTGCCAGGCGCACGGCGCAGCACGCGGCCGCGCCGCTGAATGAATTCTCGGGGATTGCTGGAACTGGCGAGCAAAAAGGCGGTGCGGGTATTGGGCACGTCGACCCCTTCGTCGAGGCAGCGAATGGCGGCGAGGGCTTGCAAGTCACCGCGGTCGAAATGCTCGAGCAGGCGGCGGCGCTCGGCGGGGCGTTCCGTGGCGGTGAAACGGTGCACGCGCAGGTGATGCTGAAAGCCAAGTTGATGGACGACGTCGTCGAGCTGCCCAGGCGCACAGTAAAAGAGGGCGTGGGACGCTACGGGGTGAACGCGCAGCACGTCGCTGAGCGCGGGCAGCTTGTTCTCGGCGCGGTTGAGAAGGTCCGCGCGGCGCAACAGGAGGCGTCGAAGGCGGTCGGCGGCGTCCGAGTCTGTCGCGGCGGCGGCATGCAACCGCGTGATTTGCACTGAGAGGTCAGCGTACGCGTCGGTTTCCTCGTCGGTGAGTTCCACAAGGACGGGGTGGTACGTGTAAGGCGTGAGGCTCGTGCCGATCGCATCGGCGAGGGGCAACGCGAAGATCGTGTCGCCGAAGTAGGCGCGCAAGGCGGCGGTGCCCGCATCATCGAACCAGCGGTTGGGCGTGGCCGAAAGGGCGAGGCGGTGTCCGGCGTGCGCGGGAAGCGCCGCGAGATGCGCGGGAGTGCCAAGGTGGTGAGCTTCGTCCGCGATGACGAGCAGTTGGCCCGTCACTTCCCGTAGCGCCTGTTGAAAGGCGTCGGTGCTGAGGGTGGCGTGCGTGACGATGACGCAGGCGTGGTCCGTGTCGCCGCGGGCCAACGCGCGCAGACGATCGTGCAAGGGGCCCATCCAGCGATGTCGGTTGTCAAACGCGAGAATCGGAGCGTAGCCGAAGCGGCGCGCGTCGTCCGCCCATTGATCGACGAGGTGCTGATAAGGCACGGCGATCACGACCGCGAGGCGACCTTCGCGGGCGATCAGCGCGGTGGAGGCGGCGAGGGCCGTGATGGTTTTGCCGGTGCCAGTGGCCATTTCGAAGAAGCCGCGCGTGCCGGGAAGCCAAGCTTGAATCGCTTGATGTTGATAATCGCGGAGGGTGACGTCCCTTGGAACATCCGGCTGGCGGGGCCGATGCGCGCGCGGTGGCGGGCGGTACGGGCGGTCGGCGGTGCGGAGGTGCAAGATGCGTTCGTGGGCCGCGCGAGGCAAGTCGTACACGGCAACGTTCGGGTCGGCGTTGCGCCATAAACGGTCGAAGCGGTCGGCGTCCGCGTCGCACAGCGGGCGGAAGGCGTCGTGCCACGAAGGAAAAATTTTGATGGATTCGTAGTTGCGATTGCCTTGCACACTGTCGTTGTACGAACCGTTGAAACTGATGCGGTCGCCGCGAGCGTCCGTGAACACCCCGAATTTGTCGTGGAAGTCGCCGGCGTCAAGTTTGTGGCGCGGTACGGCGAGTTTGAAGGTAATGACGCCATCGGCGATCATCCACGCGAGGGCGTTGAGGGTGTCGCGTTCCAAACGGGCGGTGAGGTCGTCGATGGTGCGCGCCAAGGCGTCGCGCAACGTGGCGTCGCGCCTTGCGTCATGCCCGGTGAGCATGGCGTGCCAATCGTTTTCGTCGAGGATGGGACTGGTCACCCAGCGGGCGTGACCACCGCGAGCGGCAAAGTCGGCCATGCCGCTCGCGGCGAGGCGCAGCCAGCCGGAGCTGAAGTACCCGACGCCGCGGTCGTAACGATCGGCGTGCTTCAGGGCGGGCGCGAAGAAGTCCGCGATGAGGTCGCCGGTGGAGGTGTCAAGCCAGTTGGGTAAGCACAGGTCGCGGAGTGGCATGGGCGTCAGAATTGTTTTCAGTGTATCAAACGACTTTGGGAAATGCTCATCAAATGTTCAAGCGTATGTGACAGTCGCGAGTCAATCTCCTTCAGGACAGGGCAGAGTCACATGCCAGGTAGGAGAACTGCCTTGAATGCCCCAGCTCGCCACACTGGTCATTCCGCTCAAACTAGTAACGAGATCGTTTAAAACTTCGTTTTGAAGGCCCTTCAGACGTAAGTCACGAACAAGGCACGCGGCCAAAGCTTAGACTAAGGACAAAAGCAAAAACCCCCACTGGGTGGGGGTTTCTTTGGCGCGCCCGAAGAGATTCGAACTCCTGGCCTTCTGATCCGTAGTCAGACGCTCTATCCAGCTGAGCTACGGGCGCATTGTGGCGGAGAGGGAGGGATTTGAACCCTCGGTACCCTTTTGGAGTACGCAGTCTTAGCAGGACTGTGGTTTAAGCCGCTCACCCACCTCTCCAGGTGTGGGGTACGTCTTTGGCGGAGGGTGAGGGATTCGAACCCCCGGTGGGTTGCCCCACTGCAGTTTTCAAGACTGCTGCCTTCAACCGCTCGGCCAACCCCCCGTATCCAGGGGCGCGTCTGGGGCCTGCCTTCGACGCGTAAGGGAGTATAGCGGGGGTGGGGGGGCTTGTCAACTTGGGGGCCAGTGGCCGTGGGGGAGGTGGGTGGCGGTGGGGGTGGTGAGGCGGTGGGGGTGGGCGTAGGTGTAGATCCAGACGTGTTGGGGTCCGTGGGGGGTGGTGGCGGTGGCGCGTTGGCGGTGGTAGAGGGGTGGGGTGAGGTGGGTGCCTTCGAGTTGGTCGAGGTGGGGGTGGGCGGCGTGCCAGTCGTGGTAGGTGAGGATGTAGCCGTGGATGGTGGCGTCGGGTGGGCCGGGGGTGATGCAGGGGTAGTTTTCGGGGTGGAGGTGGTAGAGGTGGTAGCCGGTGAGGGTGGCTTCGCGGGTGGTGTGGGGTCCGGCGCGGGTGGCGATGTGGTGGTTGCGTTGGCCGGGTTTGAGGGTGCCGTAGACGAAGATGTGGTCGGCGGTCATGGGTGTGGTGGTGTGGTGTGGGTGGTGCCGTTGGGGTCGATGGTGAGGTCGCGGAGGGTGCCGTGGAGGTGTTCGCGGTGTAGGACGTCGTGGAGGAAGGCGGTGAGGGGGGTGGGGTCGTCGTGGCGGTCGTAGAAGCACAGGACGCTGGGGCCGGCGCCGCTGAGGGCGGCGCCGAGGGCGCCGTGGGTGGTGGCTTCGTTGAGGATGGTGGTGAGGCCGGGTACGAGGGGGGCGCGGTGGGGTTGGTGGAGGCGGTCTTGCATGGCGCGGTGGAGGAGGTCGAGGCGGCCGGTGGTGAGGGCGGCGGCGAGGAGGGCGGCGTGGGAGAGGGCGTGGACGGTGTCGGCGCGGGTGTAGGTGTGGGGGAGGACGCCGCGCGCTTTGGAGGTGAGGAGTTCGAAGTGCGGGATGACGAGGAGCACGCCGAGGTGGGCGGGGGGGGTGACGTGGACGTGTTCGACGTGGCCGTCGTCGAGGGTGGCGATGATGGCGCCGCCGAGGAGGCAGGCGCCGACGTTGTCGGGGTGGCCTTCTTCGCGGGCGGCGACGTCGAGGAGTTCGTGGGTGGTGAGGGGTTCGCCGAGGAGGGTGTTGGCGGCGACGAGGCCGGCGATGAGGGCGGCGGCGCTGGAGCCGAGGCCGCGGGCGAGGGGGATGTCGGATTCGATTTCGAGGCGTAGGGGCGGGAGGGGTTTGCCGGCGGTGTCGGCGAGGAGGCGCGCGGATCGGTAGACGTAGTTGGTTTCGTCGAGGGGGACGCCGGGAAGGTTGGTGATGACTTCGGGGCGTTCGGTGAGGGTCGCGCGGACGGTGGTGTGCAGCGACAAGGCGAGGCCGACGGCGTCGAAGCCGGAGCCGAGGTTGGCGCTGGAGGCGGGCGCGCGAACTTCGATCGTGTGGGTTGAGGGGTGTGGGACGAGGGACGAGGTGGCGGTCACGTCAGCCTCGGATGACGCTCAGGACGGCGCTCAGGGTGGCGTCGACGACGAGTGGTTCGACGGCGTTGGCTTTGAGGGCCGTGCCGGGGTCTTTGAGGCCGTTGCCGGTGAGGACGGCGACGACGTGCTGGCCGGCGTCGAGGTTGCCTTGCGCTTTGAGTTTGAGCAGGCCGGCGACGGGCGTGGCGCTGGCGGGTTCGCAGAAGACGCCTTCGCGGGCGAGGAGGCGGTAGGCGTGCAGGATTTCGTCGTCGGTGACGGCTTCGAAGAGGCCGTTGGTGTCGCGTACGGCTTCTCGCGCGAGGTGGGCGGAGGCGGGGTTGCCGATGCGGATGGCGGTCGCGATGGTTTCGGGTTGGGCGACGTGGCTGAGGCCGAGCGCGAGGGGCGCGGCGCCCGCCGCTTGGACGCCCCACAGGCGGGGGAGGCGGCTGATTTTGCCGTGCGTGTGGTATTCGCGGAAGCCTTTGTGGTACGCGCTGATGTTTCCGGCGTTGCCGACGGGAAGCGCGAGGATGTCGGGTGCGCGGCCGAGTTGGTCGACGACTTCGAAGGCGGCGGTTTTTTGTCCTTCGAGGCGGTAGGGGTTGACGGAGTTGACGAGGGCGATGGGTTCGGTGGCGGCGATGTCGCGCACGAGGGTGAGGGCGTCGTCGAAGTTGCCGCGTACGGCGATGATCTCGGCGCCGTAGGCGACGGCTTGCGCGAGTTTGCCGAGGGCGATGTTGCCGTCGGGAACGAGGACGACGCAGCGGAGGCCCGCGCGCGTGGCGTACGCGGCGGCGGCGGCGGAGGTGTTGCCGGTGGAGGCGCAGATGAGGCTGGTGGCGCCGTCCTCGACGGCTTTCGCGACGGCCATGACCATGCCTCGGTCTTTGAAGGAACCGGTGGGGTTGAGGCCTTCGAATTTGAGGTGCAGTGTCACGCCGAGCGCGTCGGAGAGCCTCGGGGCGTGGATGAGGGGGGTGTTGCCCTCGTGCAGGGTGAGGAGCGGCGTGCGGTCCGTCAAAGGCAGGTACGCCTTGTAGGCGTGTAGAAGTCCACGGTAAGCGGCGGTCGTCGTCGGCATGCGCCCTCCAAGTTCGGTCATGCTACGTCAAGAAGCGGAGCCGAAGGAAGGTGCTTGGGCAGACAAACGCTCAGGGGTGCACGAATTCGAACACGTGTCCTTCCGGGTCGCGCACGACGAGGCCGAGGTCGTCGTGGCCGTGCTCCAAGCCGGCTTGGGCGACGCGGCGGGCGACCGCGTCGACGTCCGCGTAGAACTTCAAGGTGGCGTGGTCGCCGCCGTGCATGTCGGCGAGGCCGATTTGTGGGTCCCAGCAGTACAGCCAGCGTTGCGGGGTGCCGTCGCCGTCGAGTTCGGGTCGTGGACTGAGGACGAACTGTGCGAAGTCGCGGTCGTCTTGCTCTTTGACGAAGCAAAAGCCGTAGGCGCGCGGCAGGCGCTCTTTCATGGCGTCGTAGTCGGAGAAGCCGATGGCGGCTTCGCGCAGGCCGATGACGGGCAGGGCGTGCGCGGAGCGTTCGGTGGGTTTGGGCGGGAAGGTGGGTTGTCGTTCGTCGCTGAGGTTCACGCCGCGCAACTCCAAGCCGTGCCCGAACGGGTCGTAGAAGTACAAGGTGCGGTCGGGCCGTTCGGGCGTGCCGAGGTCGAGTTCCGTCCAGTGCACGTCGTACGCGTCGAGGATGGTCTTGCAGCGTTCGAGGTCGGCTTCTTGCACTTGCCACGCGAAGTGCAGGTGTGAGGCGCCGCGCGCGCGCAGCTTGCCGAGCCGCTCGTCGTTTTTGCGGCGCGTGATCGGCTTCCACAGCGTGAGGCTTTGAGAGTCGTTCACGCGAAATTCCGCGACGCCTTTGTCGTCGTCGTGCCGAGTGAGGTCGAGGCCGAACAAGTGGGTGTAGAAGCGCACGCCGCGCGGCAGGTGGTTGACCTCGAGCGTGATTCCGGCGAGATCGAGAATCGGCGAGTCCATGTTCGTAGCCTACGGGGCCGTCGGAGCAGGGCGTGTTGAGCGGAGCTTGAGACGGTACCGGGCGGTACGCCTCACGTCCACGGCATGGCCGAGCGCGCCTTCCAGAAGGCGGTCGGTTCGATCGTCAGCGCTTTCAAAGCGTCGAGGGTCGCTTCGTCGAGGGTGAGGTCGGCGGCGCGCAAGTTGCTGCGCAGGTGGGGGACGGTCGCCGCGCCGCTCAGCACGACGTCCGTGAAAGGTTGCGCGAGGACGGCGGCGAGGGCGATCACGTCCGGTGTCACGCCGTACGCTTGGCATGCCGCGCGCATCGCGGGGTGCTTGGCTTCCTCGCCGCGCTCGGTGAGGCGTCCGTTGGCGACGCCTTCTTTCACGATGACGCCGAGTCCGGCGGCGTGCGCTTCTCGCAAGGCTTCGTCGGCGCTGGGCTCTAGGAGGTTCCACGTGGCTTGCACGACGCGGAACACGTCGAGTTCGAGGGCGCGGCGAATCAGGTCGCCTTGTTTGGGGCCGCTGACGGACAGGCCGACGAGGACGCCTCGGGCGGCGAGGTTCTCGAGGCGTGCGAGCAGCGTGGCGTCGTTCAGGACGTTGCTGTCGGGCGTCACGGAGTGGATCATGTAGACGCCGAGTCGGTCGCCGAGTCGCTCGCGGGTTTGGGTCCATTGCCGTTCGAAGTTGTCGGCGGAGTGATCTTTGACTTCTTGCGGCCATACGTCCGTGCGCCAATCGGCGACGTACACGTAGCCCCACTTCGAGCCGGTCGTGACGTCTTCGGGGGTTCGTGTGCGCAGCCAATCTCCGAGGAAGTCCTCGGCGCGGCCGTACGAGCGCGCCGCGTCGAAGTAGCGCACGCCGGCTTCGTACGCCGCGTCCATCACGTCGAAGGCGCGCCGACGCATGACGTCCACGTCGTACTCGCCGCGCAAGTCTTCGCGGTGGCCGAGCGTGAAGTACCCGGGGCGACCGAGGGCGGACAAGCCCAGCCCGAGGCGGGAAACTTGGAGGTCGCGGCGGCCGAGAGAGCGAAGCTGCATGTAGGTGTCATACCACGCGCGTCACGCGACGAATTCGAGGGTGACGCCTCGCGCGGCAGCGTCGCTTTTGGCGGCCTCGACGATTTCGCGCGCTTCTCGCGTGGCGGCGCTCGTGGCGTTGGCCCACAAGGCGGGGGCGAGGGCCGAGTCCATGCGCACGAGGAGGTGTTCGCCGCCGCGCGCCTCGCGCACGAGCGCCGAGAGGGCCAGCACGGCGGGCGGCACGCCTTCTTTGGGAGGTAGGACGCGCAGGACGCGGCTCGTCTCGCCGCCGCGGCGAATCGTAAAGCTCGCCTCGGCGCCCCAGGCGACTTTGCGCACGCGCACGCGCACTTCGGGTTTCTCTCGGTTGGGCAGCGCTTCTCCGCGTCGCGCGGCGGCGGCGAGGTCGTGCGCTTCGCGCATGCGGCGCGCGTCTCGCGGTCCGAGCGAGACGCGCAGGCGAATGCCGCGTTCGGCGGCGCGGGCGCGCACGCGGGCGCCGAGCTCTTCTTGCTCGGGGTGCATGGTGCCGCGACGAATGGCTTGCACCACGGTCGTCGCGTCGGTGTGCACGGTGAGCGGCTGCCCTTCGGGCGCGAGTTCGATCGCGTGCAGCACGGCGAGCAGTTCGCACGCGCCATTGTCGTTGACTTCGTCTTGACCGCTGTGGCGCGCGTCGGGCCGTCCCGGGACGAGCAGGACGACGCCCCACCCGCCCACGCCGTCCGCTTGGCTGCCGTCCGCGAACGCGTGATTCACGTTCTCAGCATGCCTTATTTTTCGAGGAGGTGGCGTGAGTCAGAAGCGGCCTCGCTCGAAGACTTCGCGAATCTCGTCTTGGCGAAGCCCTAAGCTCAGCAGCACGATGAGCAGGATGCGCGCCTTGTGGGCGTTGAGGAAGGACGCGGGAATGGCGCCGGCGCGTACGAGGGTGGCGCCGCCGCCCGGGTAGCCGTACACGGGCAGGACGGGACCCGCGTGGGTTCGCGTGGCGATCACGACGGGCTTTGCGGTCGCCGCCACGAGCGGCAGGAGTTCCGGCGGCAAGTTTCCGGTGCCGAGCGCGGCGATTACGAGGCCGTCGGCGCGGGTGGCGGCTTCCTCGAAGCCTTCGCCGCGCCAACCCGCGTACGCGTAGAGAATCTCGACGCGTGCGTCGACGTGCGGCGGTTCGAACACGGGGCGTTCCTCGGGGCGCGCGAAGAAGCGAACGTCGAGGTCGTCCACGCGCCCGATCGGGCCGGGGTAGCCGCCGAAGGCGTCGAGGGCGGTCGTGTGCGTCTTCGTGACGGTGCGCGCGTCGAACACGTCTCCGCCGAAGACGGCCAGGGGGCCGCGTCCGCGCGTGTCGGGGTGCAAGGCGAGAACTGCCGCGTCGCGCAAGTTGCCCGGGCCGTCGAACGAAGGGGCTTGCGCGTGGCGCATGGAGCCTGTCAGGACGACGGGGATGCTTGGCGGCAAGGTGAGGTGCAAGAAGAACGCCGTTTCCTCCAACGTGTCCGTGCCGTGCGTGAGGACGACGGCGTCGAAGCGTCCGGCGAGGCGGGCGATCAGCGTGCGGAGTTCCAGCATGTGCGACAGGCGGATGTGCGGGCTGGGCAGCTGAAACGGTTGGAAGCTCGTGACGTGCGCGCCCGCCATTTCCGGCAGCGTCGGCGCGACTTGCGGCGTGAGACCTCCGGCGTCGACGTCGGGTTTGCTGGCGATGGTGCCGCCGGTGTGAACGAGGGCGAGGTTCGGCACCTCGGAGTTATACCAAGTGCGCGCTCGTCAAGCGACGGGGCGTCGTACGAGCGATTGGCACTCGGCGAGCAGGCGCTCGCTTTTCACGGCGAAGCGGTACTCGCGGCCGTCGCGCTCGGTGAAGCTCACGACGCCGCGTTCGCCTTCGCGCGTCCACTGCCACCTCGACGGCTGGAAGTTCTCCTTGGGACCGCAGCGCACGAGGAGGCGCGCGCCGTC
This sequence comes from Deinococcus yavapaiensis KR-236, assembly GCF_003217515.1. Taxonomy (NCBI): domain Bacteria; kingdom Thermotogati; phylum Deinococcota; class Deinococci; order Deinococcales; family Deinococcaceae; genus Deinococcus; species Deinococcus yavapaiensis. Next base: position 74,096 of record NZ_QJSX01000006.1, read on the forward strand.
GCGGGCGCGTACGTGCAGCACGACCGTGGTTCCGTCTTTCTCGACTTGCAGCAACGTCGGCATCTCCATGCGCTTCCTTTCCGAGACGCCGCGAATCACCTTGCAGGTCGTTCTCTGCTCTTCACGGTAATCGACGAAGCTTCACAAAGGATGAAGGTGAAGGGCTTGGTCTCGCCGAACCTCGTGGTGAACTCGGCAGCGCGCCTCGTAACTTTCGTGGGCGCCGACGAGGACGACGGGATCGTCGTAGCGCGCGGGTTGCCCGCCGATGAGGCGCTGCGTGCGCGTGGCGGGCGCGCCGCACACGACACACACCGCCGTGAGCTTCTCGACGCTTTCGGCGCGCGCCAACAGGTCGGGCATGAGGCCGAACGGCTCGCCGCGAAAGTCGAGGTCGAGTCCTGCGAGCACCACGCGCGCGCCGGACGACGCGAGTTCGAGCGCGAGCGGCACGAGGTCCGCGTCGAAAAATTGCGCTTCGTCGAATCCCACGACGTCAGGAGAAGCGGCCGCCTCGCTCAGCAAGGGACGCTCGCCGCGCAGATACGCACGCACGTCCTCGGTGGACCGCACGGCGAGGGCCTCGACGATGCGTCCCGAGTGGCTCGCGACGTGCGTGGCGTGATAGCGGTCGTCGATGGCGGGTTTGAACACGACGACGCGTTGCCGCGCGATCACGGCGCGGGTCACTCGGCGAATGAGTTCCTCGCTCTTGCCGCTGAACATCGGTCCGACAATGACCTCGAGGTGACCGCCGTGGTAGGGAGAGCGCAGCATGACCTTCGGATTCTAGCGCCGAAGGTAAACTTCGTCACGAAAAAGTCCCGGCTTGGCAGCCGGGACCGAGAACGCGAATTTTACTTCTTGCGGCGGTACGAGTCGCCGAAACGCTTGTTGAACTTGTCGACGCGGCCTTCCGTGTCGAGGAAGCGCGTTTCACCCGTCCAGAAGGGGTGGACGCCGCTCCACACTTCCACGTGGATTTCGGGCTTCGTGCTCATGGTTTCCATCACGACTTGACCCTGGTAGATGATCTTGCAGGGCACCGCCTTGGGGTGGACGTCTTTCTTCATAGTTCCTCCGTCGCCACGTCCTGTGCGTAGCGCCAACCGAAAAATGATAGCACGAAACGCGCGGACGTGCCTTCAGCGATTCGAGCTGAACACGACCACGAAGGCAGTTCCGCGCGCGCCCGTCAAGACGCTCACGCCCGCCGAGGCGTACCGAGCGTCGGTGAAAACGTTGCAATGCACCGCCGAGTTCAGCCACCACGTCACGGCCCGTTCGAAAGGCCCGGGCGAGCCCATGAAGATGATCTCCGTGACGCTCGTCGCGTGCTCGCCGAACGACGCCGCGCGGACCTTCGGCGTGCTGCCGTTCTCGCCGTAGTGCGTGATGCGGCCCGTGGCGGCCATGTAAAGCGCTTGCTGCTGCGCCGCGCTCGCGAGCGTCACCGAGTAGTTCAGGCGAGGCGCGGGCGCTTTCGTGCCCGTGGGGCAGCGCACGCCCGCCACGCGCAAGTCGTTGAGTCGTGCGAGCAACTGCGACTCGAGCGATTGGGCGCTCGCCGAGCCGAGCAGTAGCAAGGCGAAGGCACCGAGGACGCGGGTGGTCGACATGCCCGTCATGCTAACCCCGACCGTGGGAATCACATGACGAGAACTTCATAAAGTCCTCCTGAACTTCGGCTCAACTTCGCGCGACCGCCAACACGTCCGGATCGTCACCCATCAACGCGTTCACGCCGAGGTCTGTCAAGCGGCGCACGAGAACCGCGTCGTTCACCGTCCACACGTTCACGTCCCAGCCGCGCGCTCGAGCTTGGCACATCAACGCAGACGTCACGAGCGAGTGATGCGGATGAAGCGCGTGCACGCCGATCCGTTCGGCCACAAGCGGCATCACGAGGGGCGCTCGATCGTACAGGAAGCCGCGCCGAACGTTCGCGTCGGCTTCGCGCAACGCCGACAGGAACAGCGGATTGAAGCTCGACACGATCGAGCGCTCCAGCAGCCCGTAGCGGCGCAGCAACTCCGCCGTCCGGAGAACACGGTCGTCGGGCCGCACGCTCTCGTACTTCAACTCCACGTTCACGAACGCGCCCGATTCGGCCGCCCACGCCAGCACCTCGGCGAGGGTCGGGACGGGCTGAGGTTTCAGCGCGCGAAAACGCAGGTTGGCGATGCGGCGTCCGTCGAGCAGCGTCGCGTCGTGATGCACGACCAGCGTTCCGTCGAGGCAGCGCCGAACGTCCAGTTCGACGCCGTCCAAGCCGCGGCTGAGCGCCTCTCGAAAGCCGACGAGCGTGTTTTCACGGTGAAGGCGCGGCGTACCGCGGTGGCCGAGCAGCAAGGGAGCCATGACGGCAGGGTAACGCGGCGAGCAAGGAACGGGGCGCGAGCCACACGCCTCGCCCGACCTCGCTACTCGGTCTCCACCTTCGCTTCGTACACGTCGCGCCCCTTCGGCAAGTCGCGCGGAGAACGACGCCCGAAGGCGTGCGCGAGGTCACGCTCCGAGAGGCGCACCACGGTCGGGCGACCGTGCGGGCAAGCGTACGGCTGAACGCACCCAGCGAGGTCGAGCAGCAGTTCGCGCCCGCGCTCCACCGTCGCCATGCCCGCCTTCAAGGCGGGCGCGCACGCCAACTTCGCGAGGACCGCTCGGCGCGGCTCGTCCACCCCGAGCGCCTCGGCGAGGACCGTCTCCACGAGGCGCTCCACGGGAAGTCCCAGGATGTCGCTCGGCAAGGTGCGGACGCGGGCGAGCCCCGCCCCGAACGCCTCGATCGTCACGCCGAACGCGCGAAGCGTCTCCTCGCGCTCGGCGAGGCGCGCCGCCTGCTCGGGCGTGAGCTGCACGAGCTCCGGATGCGCGAGCTCCACGGGCGCCGCCGCGTGGACACCGCGCTCCAACCGCTCGTACCACACCCGCTCGGCCGCCGCGTGCGCGTCCACCAACCACAAGTCTCCCTCGCCTTCGGCGAGCAGGTACGTCTCGCGAAACACGCCGAGAAGGTGCAACGCCGGAAAGTGCGCTTGCGACGGCCTCGGAGGCTCGGCGAGGTGCAACGCCGGAGCGGAACGCACGAGCGGCGACGCCATCAGCGCCGCTCGGACCGCTTCGGTCAATTGCGCGGCGAGATCGGGCACGTTCGCGAGCGCGACCTCCGCCTTCGCCGGATGCACGTTGGGATTCACGTCGCTCGGCCGCAAGCGAAGGTCGAGGACGCACAGCGGCGCCTGCCCGCTCGGCAGCAACTCGCCGTACCCGGCGATCACGGCCTTTTCCAGCACTTGCGGAAACGCCACGGGCCGCCCGTTCACGGCGAGCAGCATCCGGTCGCGGCGAGGCCGCGTGAGCTCGGGCCGCGACAGCACGCCGCGCACGAGCTCCGCGTCGACGCTCAGCACTCGGTTCGCCGTGAGCGCTCCGAACACGCTCGCCACGGCGCCTCGAGCGTCCGACGGTGCGTGTTGAAGCTTCACCTCGCCGTCCGCGACGAGTTTCCAGTGCAACTCCGGATGATGCAAGGCGTACCGGCCGAGCAAGGTGGTCACCTCGCGCACTTCCGTCGCGGGCGGCACTTGCGTGCGAAGCCGCGCGGGCAACGCGGCGAACAAGTCGCGCACCGTGACGGCCGTGCCCGCCGCCGCCTTCACGCGCGTCACCTCGACGTCGTCTCCGCGCGCCTTGAGCTCGATCGCGCCGAGCTGGGCGGCGGGCCGCGTCACGAGCGTGAGTTCGCCCGCCCACGCCATGCTCCACAGCGCTTCTCCTCGAAAGCCGAGGGTGTCGATCGCGTTCACGTCCGCGAGCTTGCTCGTCGCGTGCCGCCGCGGCGCGAGGGGAACGTCCGCTTCGGGAATGCCGACGCCGTTGTCGCGGACGCGCACGACGCTCAAGCCGCCGCCTTCGAGCTCCACCTCGATTCGCGTTGCCTTGGCGTCCAGGGCGTTGTCGACGAGTTCGCGCACGACGTCGAGCGGACGCGAAATGACTTCGCCCGCCGCGATGAGACGCGTCACTTCCGGCGGTAGAACGCGAATCGGGCGGGACATGCGGAAATTCTAGCGCCAGGACGACACACCAAGTGTTACGTGTATGGCAGAATCGCGGACGTCAGGACGACAACTTCTTTTGCCACGCGTGCAGCAACCCCAGCGCCTCCATGGGCGTGAGGCGTGCCAAGTCCAGCGACGCGAGTTCCCGCGCGAGCTCGCCGTCTCCACCCTCGCTCTTCGCCGTCAAGCTCGCCAGCAAAGCCGCCGCCCGCGTCGTGACGCTTCCCGGCAAGCCCGCGATCTTCGCGACCTCCACCCCGTAACTGCTTTTCGCCGCTCCCTCGAGCACCTGATGGTAGAACGTCAGCCCGCGCGCCTCCTCCTGCGCGGCGACGTGAAGGTTCACGAGGCCCGGCAACTCTCCTTCGAGCCGGGTGAGCTCGAAGTAGTGCGTGGCAAACAGCGTGAACGCCCCGACGCCGTGCAAGTGCTCCAAAGCCGCCTGCGCGATCGCGAGGCCGTCGAGGGTGCTCGTGCCCCGACCCACCTCGTCGAGAATCACGAGACTTTTGGACGTGGCCGAGTGCAAGATGGCCGCGAGCTCGCTCATCTCCACCATGAACGTCGAGCGACCCCCGGCGAGGTCGTCGTTCGCGCCGATCCGCGTGTGAATCGCGTCGAACAACGGCAACTCCGCTTCGTCCACGGGCACGAAGGACCCGATCTGATGCAGCAGCGCGCACAACACCACCGTGCGCAGATACGTCGACTTGCCCGCCATGTTCGGCCCCGTCAACACCAGCATGCGACGCGACGCGTTCATGACGGCGTCGTTCGGCACGAACGCCTCTCGCAGCGCGAGCTCCACCACGGGATGCCGCGCCTGCACGAGCCGCACTTCACCGCTCGACGTCGCCGGTCGGTTCCAGCCGCGCGAAAACGCCACCTCGGCGAGGGTGGACAACACGTCGAGTTCGCTCAACGCTCCCGCCGCCGCCGAAAGCAACTCCACGTGGTTCGCGAGGGCCGCGCGAAGCTCGCCGAACACCTCGAACTCCAAGCGCTCCGCCGCCGACTCGCAACGCGCGATGTCACGCTCGCGCTCGCGCACGTCCGGCCGCGTGAAGCGGGCGCGGTCCTTCAAGGTCGCCACTTGACGGTAATCCGACGGAACTTTGTGCGCGTGCGCCTGCGATACTTCCAAGTAGTAGCCGAACACCGAGTTGTACGCGACCTTGATCGGCAAGCCCGTTCGCTCTCGCTCGCGCGCCTCGAGGTCCGCCATCCACGCTCGGCCCGTCAGCGCCTCGTCGCGCAACGCGTCGAGTTCGGCGCTGAACCCCTCGCGGATGAGCCCGCCTTCGCCAAGGCGAATCGGCGGGTTGTCTACGAGCGCCGCCCGAATGATCGCCACGACATCCGGCAAGGCCGTCAAACGCGCCCGCACTTGCCCGAGCAGCCCGCCTTGCCCTTCCAAGAGGGCGTCGAGTTCTGGCAGCAACTCCAACGTCCTGGCGAGCGCCGCCACCTCCTTCGGCAGCACCCGCTGAGACGCCACGCGCGCCGCGAGACGCTCCAAATCGTGCGCTCGGTACAGCAACGCCCGAATTCCATCGCGCAGATCCGGAGCGCGTACGAGCGCTTCCACCGCGTCGAGGCGCCCCTGAATCGACGCTTCGTCCAGCAACGGGGAGCGCAGCCACGCTCGCAACCGCCGCTTCCCGCCCGCCGTGCGCGTGTGCGCGAGCGCGGACAGCAACGTCGACCCACCCGCCGAATTGGCCTGGAACACTTCCAAGGCGCGCAGGGCCGCGTCCGACAAGTGCAAGGACGCGCCCGGCTCGTACCGCACGACGCGCGTCACCATATCGAGCCGCCCGTGCTGCGTCGAGCGCGTGTACGCGAGAATCGATCCGCACGCTCGAACGAGCGCCGACGTCGCCAAGCTTTCCGGAATTGCGCCGAACGTCGAGCGCAACTCCGCCTCGCACGCCGCCTCGTCGAAGCTGCCCTTCGAAATCATCACCGGGAACTTCGCACGGAAGTCCGACAGCAGCGCCGCGTTCTCCTCGAACTCCGGCGCGAGCAGCACCTCGCGCGCTCGGTGCCGCGCGAGCTCGTCGTACAAGGCGCCGCGCGTGCCGAACACCGCGCACTTGAACTCGCCCGTCGATACGTCCAGCAATGCCAGCGCGTACCCGTCGCCGGTCGCCACGGACGCGAGATAGTTCTCGTCGGCGCCCAGCAGGCGCTCCTCGGTGAGCGTGCCCGGCGTGAAGAGGTCCGTCACCTTGCGGTCCACGAGGCCCGAGCCCGGCAACTCCATCTGCTCGGCGATCGCGACCTTCACGCCCGCCGCGAGCAGACGCTCCACGTGCTGATCCTTTGCGCGAATCGGCACGCCCGCCATCGGCGTGGAGAAGTCCTTGCTCGTCTTGTGCGTCAACGTGATGCCCAGCAAGCGCGACAACCGCTCGGCATCCTCGCCGAAGGTTTCGAAGAAGTCGCCGCACTGAAAGAGCAGGATGGCGCCGGGCAGGCGCTCTTCGACTTCGTCGCGAAGCTCGACGTACTGCTGCAGCATCGAAGGGAGGGGGCCTTTTCCTGCGCCTTTCAGACCGCCGATGAAATTGAAGAGCCCGTTCGCGGTCGTCACGCGTCGAGGATAGCGTGATTTTCCCGCTCTAGATCGTGGTGCAAGACCGTTCCTTCCCGTCCTGGCGTGTCGACGAGTTCTACGGTCTCGGTGCCCCGCGTCGCTCGGTGGACAGAAAGGCGCGGGTACATTCCACGCCGCTCTTAACCCCCGACCTGCTCCTTTGGCAAGGACGACGCGAGAGGCGTTGAGGCCTTCACCACCTCCCTTACTGCATCTACTGCTGTGATGCCCGACTCTCGCGACGTTGTCGAAATTCGTGTGAACGTCGAAGTCGCGAGTGGCCGCGACTGAGCGTTTCTCGATTCGGCGACTCTGCCTCCGCGCGCTGACCGTTAGACTTCACTTCGGCGTTAATAAAGTCTTTAGTCTTGGGGGATGGATGACCGTTCGCTTCACCTGCTGTACTTGGAAGCCGACGAACAAGATGCCGTCCTTTTCCAAGAAGCGCTCCTCGGGTGCCTTCCCGACTTCTCCCGACCCGTCACCCTGCAAGTCGAGCGCACGGGCGAAGCGACCCTGACGGCCATCGAAAATCGGCGACCCAACTTGATCTTCCTCGACTTCCAACGTCCCACCCCCGAAGATTGGGACGTTCTGCGAGCGCTCAAGGTCAACACGCACACGGCGGCGATTCCCGTGATCGTTCTGGCACCCCATGATGCGTCACAAGTGCGCGATCGAGCGTTCGCGATGCACGCGAATGGATGCGTGATCAAGAGCGTCGATCCGCGCGAACTCACGCCGCGCCTCAAAGGTACGTTGTCATTTTGGGCGAGTCCGCACGTTCGCCTTCCCGAGTCGTGAAGCAGCGAGAAGTCGCCGCGACCTCACGCCCTCGCTGAATCCGCCCAAGGCCGATTTCGATCCCGACGTTTCGACGTCACCCCCCGATGTGGAAAGCCGTCAAGACGGCGTTTCCGGGCGAATCAGGATTCCTTTTTGTCCGTCGAGCGCCACGACCTGCAGCAGACCGCACAGTGCTCGAAGCTCGTCGGGCATGACACGGCTCACTTTGATCCAACGAACGAGTCCATCGTCGCTCGGCGTGACTTGAACGCTCGCGTGACGGTCCTCGGGGCAACTCCCGAACCACGAGCTTCGAAAAGAGGCCCATTCCCGTTCCGGGCAGGGTCCTTCCAAGAGGGTTCGAACATCCTCCAACGTTCCGATGGGTTCCGGGTCTTGCGCCGGCCACGTCTCCATGGGCGCGTCGCTCAACGGCTTGAACAGCATGTAGTCGTAACTCATCTTCCAAGAGCATGACACGGCCTCTCCGAGTGTTTCGAGCGCTTCGCCCATCCGCCCGCCGTGACGCCCGAAAACAGCTCTCGATTCGTGAAGTGTTCGGTTCGACATGACAGGGAATCGCTCGACGGGGCGCGAAATGCAAGGCTCGACGAACTGCCTCGCGTAGAGTCATGAGCGTATTCCCGCGAGGAGCCGCCGAACGCATCGAGCCGAGTTCACGCGACGGCCAGCCTTTCCTCGGGAAAAGCGGAGCGCGAACGAATTCGACGGTCAAGCCCGCCTGAAGGCGCCAGCGTGCCTTCGTCGCGTAACGTTGCCGTCAGGGGGTGCTTCATGGGCATGTTGGAAGGCAAGGTGGCGTTCATCACGGGCGCGGCGAGTGGCATCGGCCTCGGCACGGCGAAGCGATTCGCGACGGAAGGCGCGCGAATCGTGCTCGCCGACTTGCAAGACGAGGACGGCGAGAAGGCCGCGCGGGAAGTCGAGGCGCTCGGCGGCGAAGCCTTCTACGTCCACTGCGACGTGAGCTCCGACGAATCCGTGCGAACGGCGGTCGAGCGTGCCGTGGAGCGCTTCGGACGACTCGACATCGTGTTCGCCAACGCGGGCATCAACGGCGTTTGGACGCCCGTCGACGAGCTCACGCCCGAAGAGTGGAGCAAGACCATCTCCATCAACCTCACCGGGACGTACCTCACGGTGCACTACACCGTTCCGCATCTCAAGGCGGCCGGTGGCGGCTCCATTCTCATCACGAGCTCCGTCAACGGGACGCGCACCTTCTCGTCCCCGGGCGCGAGCGCTTACTCCACTTCCAAGGCGGGACAAGTGGCGTTCATGAAGATGATCGCGCTCGAACTCGGCCGTAGCCATATTCGCGTCAACGCCATCTGCCCCGGCCTCATCCACACGAACATCCAGGAGCGCACCGAGCAGCGCGACACCGAGCAACTGGGCATCGAAGTCGAGTTGCCCAAGGGCAGTCCCGCCTTGAACGAAGGCGAAGGCGATCCGATCGACGTCGCGGACGTGTGCCTCTTCCTCGCGTCCGACCTTGGCAGGCACGTGTCGGGCGTGGAGATCTTCGTGGACGGCGGCGCTTCGCTGCTGCGTTGAATGTGAAATCCCCTCCCACGGTGGGAGGGGATTCGGCAAGAAAGCGTGGCGCGGACAGCGGGGCTTAGTTGTTTCCGCCCGGCTGAGAGACGCCTTCCAGCGCCGCTTCGTCCGCGCCCGTGTCCGTCTTCACGGCGAGGTCGCCGAGGCTGATGATGCCGACGGGCTTGCCGTTCTCCACGACGGGCAGGCGACGCACCTGCTTGTCCGCCATGAGCTTCGCGGCGTCCTTGACCTTCGTGTCCGCTTCGAGCGTCACGAGGTCCTTGCTCATGATGTCGCCGACGGCGGCGTTCGAAGGGCCGCCTTCTGCCATCACGCGCACGACGAGATCGCGGTCCGTGACGATTCCGGCGAGACGCTCGCCTTCCGTCACGAGAACGTTCCCGATGTCGTGCTGCTTCATGAGCTTCGCCACTTCCGAGACCGAAGTGCGAGGAGAGACGGTGACGAGGTTCTCGCTCATAATGTCGCGCAATTTCGTCATGTAGTGACCTCCTCTTCGCACCGTAAACGTCCAGATGGTCGGTGGGGTGAACGCGCTCTACAGATGCCTTTACAGCAAGCGACCCGGCAGGGGCGCGTCCGGATTCGGAAGGCTCACCGTGAGTCCGCGTGACGCCAAGGCTTCGCGAAGCATCGGGATGTTCTTGAGCGCGTGGCCTTTCGTCGTGTTTTGGAAGAAGACGTAAAGCTCTTCCAACTCGCCTTCCACCTCGGCGATCTTGTCGGCCCACTCGTCCATCTCCGCGCGGTTGTACAGGTAGTCGTGGCGTTCGGCGGCGCTCTTGCCTTCCCACCACGAGCCTTCGTTGCGTCCGTGCAACCGCAAGTACCCCACTTCGGACGTGACGTGCACGCGCGGCTCGGGCATTCCGCCGACCGGAGGGTAGTCGGGGCTGACCCAGATGAGGCCGTACTCGGCCATGCCTTCGCGCACTTCGGGCTTGTCCCACGAGGCGTGGCGAAGTTCCACGGCCAGCTCGTGGCCCGCGAAGCGCTCGGCGAGGTCCAGCAGGTACTTGCGGTTGTCGGTCGTGCGGTGGAAGGAGTACGGAAATTGCGCGAGGTACGGTCCCTTGAGGCCCACTTCGCGTAACGGTTGCGGGCTTTGCAGCATCCGGTCGAAGTCGCTCTGCTCGGGGTTGCGGGTGTGCGTGAACACCTGGTGGAGCTTCACGGCGAAGCGCGTGCGTCCCCCCGACTTCTTCGCCATGCCCTCGAACGCTTTCAGGCCGGGAATGCCGTAGAAGCTGGAGTTGAGCTCCACGGCGTTGAAGTGCTGCGAGTACACCTCCAGGAACTGGTCTTTCTTCGTGCCGTCGGGGTAGAGCAAGCCGGGACCGATCCAGTCTTCGTTCGAGTACCCGCCGGTGCCGAGGTAGATACGCATACGCTCACGGTAGCAGCCTGGAAAAACGCTGGCCTTGAGCGGAAGTCAAGGTCACCGGGGCGAGGAGGGGCGCGCGGTCGCACGCTCGGCGGCCCTACAATGCCCGTATGGCCCCTTCCCCCTTCGACGTCTTGTCGACGGACCGTCTCGTGCTTCGCCGTCTGCGCGACGAGGATGCGCCCGCTTTGTGCGCGTACCGCAGCGATCCGGAGGTCGCCCGCTTCCAGGGATGGGGCGCTTCGTTCGGCGAGATGCAGGCCCGCTCGTTGATCGAGGCGATGCGGGAACGTGAGCCCGGCGAAGAAGGATGGTTTCAATTCGCCGTGGCCGAGTGCGCGTCGGGCGTGCTGATCGGGGATTTGGGCTTGTGCGCTTTCGGCGAGCGCCAAGCCGAGATCGGCTTCACGCTTGCCCGGGCGGCGCAAGGACGCGGGTACGCGCGCGAGGCCGTAAGCGCCTTGCTGTCGTACGCGTTCGGTCCGTTGCACTTGCACCGCGTCGTCGCCGGGATCGATCCTCGAAACACGAAGGCCCGGGCGTTGCTGGAACGCTTGAAGTTCCGCCTCGAAGGCCGCTTCGTCGAGAGTTTCTTGGAAGGGAACGTGTGGCTCGACGAAGATCGGTTCGCGCTGCTTTCCCGCGAGTGGACCGCGTAAGTTAATCGGTCGGACCGGCAAGGAAGGGTTCCCGAGGACGTCATCGCCCACCAAGACTCCGAGGGTCGCGCCCGCGGTCCGTGTTTATGAGGCTCGGCGCGATTGGACGCCGAGCAGCAGGAGCGTCTTCGGCTCGAGGCTGGAAAAGACGCGCTTGCTCGTCTCCACGAATTGGAGAGTAAATGGGGGAGAGGTCGTACCTCACCGCTGCGTCGTCAGGAGACGGGAGGGGCGCACGAGGACTGCTCGTGCGCCCCTCCCGTCTCTCTTCATTGCCCTCGTTCCGTTGGCCGAGCCGCGTGCTCGATCTTCAAGGGGCGGTCTTGAACGAGAAGGTCTCCGAGGTCGTCACGACGTACGGAGTGGCGTCACCGGCTTGCGGGTAGCCGTTCGGCCACGCGCCGCTCGTGAAGTCGTCCATCGACGAGAACGGTCCCACCGTCGCGACGGTCCACGTGTACGACGTGTTCTTGCCCAGAAAGGCGGAGTCGAGGGGTTGATAGCCCGACGCGGTCGTGTACGCGACGCGCTTGCCCGACAGCAGAAAGATCGACACGGAGGAGGGCGGGACGGACGTCCACGAGAAGTTGGGATTGGTGCCGACGTCCGTGCGTCCGTTCGTCGGGCTCGACAGGGCGGCGGCGCTCGGCAAGGCGAGGTTCACGACCTCGTTGGGTTGCAGACCCACGCGTTGAACGCTCACGGTGCGCGCGCCTTGCTTGGCGTCCACGACGAGCCCGAGGGTTTTACCGGGCACGACGGGCGTGCGGTACGTGTTCGTGGTGTTCGCGCTGGTGTCGACGCCGAGCAGGAAGAAGCTCTTGGGCGACAAGCTCAAAAACAGGCGCTTGCTCGTGAGGCTCGCGCCGCTCGGCAAGGTGATCAAGGCGCTGAGGCTGCTGTTCTGAGCCGCCCCGAGCGGTTGGAACGTGATGTTCTGACCGGAAGAGGAGACGCCGTTGGCGAGGTTGACGTCGCGTGTCGCGAAGCCGCTGTAGCTGTCGAAGAGGGTGCTGACGGCCGGGTTGAGCTTGCCGTACAGCGCGTACAGCGTGCCCGTCGTGGCGCTCGACCCCGTCCAAGTCGCCGTCAAGTTGTAGTTCGCGCCGCTTCCGGCGATCAAGGTGGCGCTGCCTCGTCCGTTCGCGGCGTTGGCGAAGGTGACGCCCGCGATCTGACCCGCCGGAATCGGGAACGTCGCGCCGCTCAGCGTGCCGCTCACGGTCGCTTGCGCTTGGAGGGGCGCGCCGCCTTCGACGCCGAACAGCATCAACTTCGGATCGGGGCGCGTGAGGCCCACGAATTCGTGCGAAATCGCCGAGCCGCTCGGCTGCACGACGAGCGAGTAAGTGCCCTTGACGTTCGCGAAGGTGAAGTTGCCGTTCGCGTCGGTCGTCGTGCTGGCGGGGTTGGGTTGCAGCCCGACGCTCGCGCCGGAGAGGGGCACGCCGAAGGCGTTGAGGACGCGGCCCGTCACGGTGATGCCGGGTTTGGGCGTCACGACGAGCTTCAAGGGCGCCGTGTGCTCGACCGACGCTCCGTTCACGGTCGCCGTGCCTTTCACGAAGAAGTCGTAGGTGCCCGCGTCGAGCGACGACGCGTCGAGCGTCAGGGTCGTGGTGGTGCTGCTGTTGAGCGGCGCGAAGGTCGTTGCGAGCGCGGCGGGCTTGGCGGCCGTCGAGAAGGCGACGCTCTTGGTGAAGCCTCCGCTCGGGGCGACCGTGACGTTCACGGAGGTGGAACTGCCGGAAGCGACGGTGACGTTGCTGCTCGTGAGCAGCAACGAGAAGTCACCGCTCTCGGCGGGAGGTGGGGCGCTTCCCGCGCCTTGGCACGCGGTGAGGAGGGCCGACGTCAAGACGAGCAGGGAGGGAAGGGCGGTCGAGAGACGCATAGAGGACTCCTTGAAGACGAACGAGGGAAAGGGGAACGGCGCCGCGCCGTTCCCCTTTCCGAATTCAGCAGATGCCGGACTGCGTGCCGAACTTGAATTCCCGCGTGACGGTCGTGGTGCCGTCGTTCACTTCCAAGATGATCGAGAACGGCTCTCCGCTCAGTCCGCCGCACTTGCCGGGCAGCAGGGCGCTCGTGTTGAACGACCCGGTCACGATCGTGCCGGTCGCCGCGTTCGCGCCGCTCGCCGTGCCGTTCGACAGCAGGACCGGGGTGCTCGACAGCCTCGGGCGCAGTCGCCACGTGTAGGAGACGTTCGCGGTGTCTTGGTCGATGACGCGCGCCTTGAGGCTCACGGTCGCGTTGGTGCTGGAGTACGACGGCGGATTCGTGGGATCTTTGATGAGCGGCTCGAGGAGCGCCACGTCGGGCGGGTAGTTCGTGGGCTTGGCGAGGACGGTGATCGTGCGGGTGGTGGTGCCCACCTCGCCGACCGTGTCCGTCGCGCGGAGGGTGAGGACGCGCGTTCCGGCGCCGTTGAAGGTCGCGATGGGATTGGCGCACACGTCCGACGGCATGACGTCCGCGCTTTGGCTGCTCGTGAACGTCAGCGAGGCTTTGCCGCTCGGCAGCGGGCAGTCGAGCTTGTCGCTGCCCGACACCACGTAGCCTTGCAAGGTGACCTTTTGGCCGTCGTACACCTTGTCGGTGTCGGACGGCTTGACGATGTACGGCGTGGGCGGAACGTTCACGATCTTGACGCTGCTCGTCGCGGAGGCGCTCAGGCCTTTGCTGTTCGTGACGGTCGCCGTGAAGGTGACGTCACCGGGATTGGCGAGCACGGACGCGGGCAACGTGAGGCAACCGCTCGTCGTCGTGCCGATCGACGTGCCGTTGGCTTTGACTTGCGCTTGCAAGACGCCTTGCTGCGGATCGAGGGCGCTGACGCACAAACCGCCGAAGATGAGGCCGTTGCGCTGCAATTGAGCGCCGTTCGTGGGACTCGTGATGGAGATGGTGGGCGGCAGCGGCGCCGAGCGTCCGAACTCGAAGAGCGGCAAGTCGAAGATCTTCGTGTCGTAATCGAGCGTCTTCACGAGAAGGTCCGCGTGAATGCCGACGTACCCTTGGATGCCGGCGCTCAGCGTCCACACCGGATCGCGTGGAATTTGCGCGTCGAACTTCACGGCGCCGCGAATGCGTGCGTACGGACCGACGAGGCCGTACAGCAGGATGTCCCCTTTGAGGTTGAGGCCGCCTTCGACGGATCCGGTGATGGGCGACGTCTCCAGGTACTTGCTGAAGGACTTGTTGAACTCGGAGATGTTGTGAAAGCCGTCGTTGTACTCGAAGCCCGCGCGGGCCGTGATGCTTTCGGACGCGCCGAAGGTCATCTTCGCCTTGACGTTGCCTTTGAGATCGGACGTGACTTGCACGGTGGGAATGAGCACGACGGGCACGGGGCCGACGAAGAAGGTGATGGGGGAGAAGGTGTACTTGGCGAGCTCGACTTCCTTGTCGATCGACGTCTCCAATTCCGCTTCGACGCGGACGTTCGCCGATTGGTTGAAGCCGTACGCCATGCGGAAGGTGACGCCATTGGGGTAGATGGGAACGCCGAGGATCTTCTTCCACTTCAAGCCCATCGTGATGCCGCTGTCGGTGGCGAGGTTGAAGCTGCCTTTGAGGCGAACTTGGTCGGTCGTGGTGGACGAGTTGCCGTCCACGTCGAACAGCACCTTGTCGATCGTGAGCGAGTAGCTGTCGAGCGGCCCCAGCACCGTTTGCGCGCCGAGTGTGGACGAGGGCGCGCTTTGCGCGCGTAAGCCGCTCGCCGACACGCCGGGCGCGAGCGAGAGGCTGGCGAGGTCGCTCGGCGTGAGCGTCTCGTTGCGGTCGAATTCGCCTTCGATCAAGGCTTCGTCGAGGCTGGCCTGTTCGGTCAGGACGGTCACGGTCGCGCCGCTCGTCGAAACGCTCTTTACGCGTTGCAAGTAGCCGTAGGGCGCGCCCGGCCCGGGTTGCCCGACGAGGATGTTGCCCGCTTGCAGACTCGACAGCAGGGGCGTGGACTTCGAGAACGTGAAGTGTCCTTGGCAGCGCGTGAAGGGCGTCGTGCGCACGTCGACGAGCTTGTTCTGCGTCGCCGTGCGGGGAAACGCGGAATCGGTCGGTTGGCACAGGGTCGCGTTGTCGAACGTCAAACTCGTGAGGGCAGCGCGCGTTTCGGCGTCGGTCACGCGCGTTTGCGGATCGACTTTCGGTACGGCGACAGGTTCGGTCGGAGGCGGCGTGGAAGTGCCGCCTCCGCCGCAGGCGACGAGAAGGCTCAAGAAGGGAAGCAGCAGTCGAATACGGTTCATCGTTTCACGCTCCTATTCACTTCGTGCAGCGCAAGTTCACGCGAAAGCTGGGGTTGGCCGCCGTGTAGCGGATGTTTCCGAGCGACGGCCAGTTTCGAAGTTGGTTGGGATCGACGGTCACGACGAGCTTGTCGGGCGTGGGCAGCGGCGCGCTCTTGTTGCCCGAGTCGGGAAGCCAGAACTTGTACTGCATGATGTTGGCCGCGCCTTGCGGCAAGTCCTTGAACACGGCGTCCACCCAAGAAGATCCTTGGGAGACGTTCCACGTGTCGCCGTTCGCGAAGGCGACGCTCGTGCCTTTCTCGATGCCGGTCTTGGAAAGGTTGATGACGCTCGCCGTGCCGTTACGCCATTCCACGGTCACGCCGATGCCGGGCCAGCCGCCACGTCCCGCGTCGGTGATCGGCGTGACGCCCGTGACTCGCATTCGCCAGATGCCGTTGAACAGCCACTCGTTTCGGCATCCTTCGAGCGCCGTCTGCTGATTGGCGCCGCCCGGCGCGTTGAGGGCGGCGCGAAGCTGATCGAGCGACACGTACGTCTTGCCGCCGACGGTGACGGTGCCGAGCGTCACGGCGCGTCCGTTGATGGTGACGGTGGTCGACTGCGCGGCGGCGACGGACGCGAGAAGAACAGCGAGGAGACCGAACGTCCGAACGTGATACTTCATACGTTTCCCCCTTGAATGCCTCATTGTGCATTGCGCGGCGTCACACAACCGTCACACGCCCGCGAAGCCGCTTTGGTACGATGAAACATGGACCTCGCCGCCCACCTCGTCCTGCTCGGTTCGCCCGCGCTGCTGCTCGACGGTCGTCCGGCGTCCCCGATCACCCGTAAGTCGTTGTCGATCCTGGCCTTGCTGCACGAGGAAGGCACGTTGACGCGTCCGAGCGTCGCGTCCATGCTGTGGGGCAACCGTGGCGACGACGCCGCGCTGCACAACTTGCGCCAGGAACTCTACCGTTTGTCGAAGCTCGCGCCAGGACTCGTGGTGTCAGACGGCAAGACCTTGAGCTTGGCGAGCTTCGTCACGAGTGACGTGCGCGCCGTGCGCGAAGCGAACGAGCGCCATGGCGAGGCCGTGCCGCTCGGCTCGTTCCTGGAGGGCGTGGACGCCGACGACGAGGCGTTCGGCGAGTGGCTCGGCGCGCGGCGTGCCGACGCCGACAGGATTCGCGTCGAGTTGCTGCGCCGCGTCGCTCGGCGCGCGAGCGACCTGGAGACGTTCGAGGAGGCGCGGCGCGCGCTGGAAGCGGCCCTCACGCTCGATCCGCTGCGCGAGGACGTGTGGCGCGACTTCATGACGGTGCTGGCGAGGGAGGGGCGGCACGACGAGCTCACGGGCGCTTACGAGCGACTGCGCGCCGAGCTCGAGGCGCAAGTCGGCGGGGAACCGCTCGCCGAGACGCGCGAGGTGTTCGAACGGCTGCGCTCGCAAAGCGCCGCCTCGCCGCTGGAACTCGCCAAGACGGCGCTGCACGAAGCGCGCGAAGCGAGCCGCCTGCATCGTCACGAGGACGTGCGCGGGTCCATGCGCGCCCTGCTGAAGCGGCTTCACGACGAGGCGAAACTCGAGCGGCCCTTCATCGCGCGCGCTTGCGAATTGCTGTTCTCGTCGGCGTACGCCCTCGGGGACGTCCCGGCGATGGAGGAGGCCGTGGAGCGCTTGCGCGGCCTCGCGCGCCTCGACTTGACCTTCGAGACGCTGTGCGTGGCGAAGACGGCGGCGCTCTGGACGCGCCAAGGACGCCTCGCCGAGGTGCGCGATCTCACACGCGAAGCTTGGGAGGAACGCGAGCACCGTGACGACCAAGCGGAAGTGCTGCTGTGGCGCGGCGTGGCCTTGCTGCGCCTCGGCGATTTGCCGAACGCGCGCGACACGTTGTCGCTCGTGACGGACGCTCGCCTGCCCGCCGCGCTCGCCGCCGAAGCATCGCTGGGCCTCGGCGCGGCCGCCCTCAACCTCGGACGGCTCGACGAGGCGGGCGAGCATCTTCGCGCGGCATTGCGCGCCGCGCGGCGTGCCGGGGAAGTCGCCCTCACGGTTCGGGCGCGCGCCAACCTCGGCGTGTGGCACCTTTTGAGCGGCGAGCAGGACCTCGCCGCCAGAACGCTCACCCGCGCCGCCGAGGACGCCCGCGCCTTGTCGCAACCTGCCATGACGCGCATGCTGCTCGTGAACCTCTTCAAGGCGCTGTACGAACTCGGGCGTCTCGACGAGGCGGGCGCGGCGCTCGACGAAGCGTTCTCGCTGCTGCGAGACGCCCCCGATCCGCACGTGGAGGGCGCGCTTCTCAACAACCTCGGGGCGCTCGCACGGGCGCGCGGCGATTACGGCGCCACGCTCGACGCGCTGGCGCGCGCCCTCGACAACGCGCGCGCGACGGGCAACAAGATGCAGGAAGTGCGCCGCCTCCTGGCGCGCGCCGACGTATTGACGGAACTTGGCGCCACGACCGAGGCGCACGAGGACGTGTGCCTCGCGCTGGACCTGGTGCGCCGCCACGGATTGAGGGAAGTCGAGCCGTGGGCGAACTTGCTGCTCGCCGAGGCGGCCTTGCAGCTCGGCAACGTCGCCACGTGCGCCGCTCGACTCGAAGACGTCGCGCTCGTCAAAGAGTCGCTTTCCAGCGACGACGCGACGCGTTGGCGTTGCGACACGGCGGCCCTCGCGCTCGCCCGTAGCGACGCGGACGCCGCGCTCGCCGCGCTCGCCGATCCGCCCGATCCGAGTTGCCGCGCGCTTCACCTCTCCTTGCGCGCGCGCGCCAAGCGCGCGTCGAACCTAGACGTGTCGCAGGAGCGCGAGGAAGCGCTGAGTTGGCTGCGAGGTCGTCACCTCGTGGCGCTCGACGAGGTGCGCGTGCGGCGCGCCCTCGGCCTCGACCTCGTGCGCGCCGACGCCTTGCTGAAGGAGGTTCGCGCCTCGCTGCAAAGCGAGCCGTCCGTGCTCGCCGCGTTCGACAAGCGGTGGGCTTCGTCGAACGCGATGTTCGCCGAGCTGTCTTGGTGGTGAGCCGAGACGGCCGTCAAGCCTTTAGCACGTCGTGCCAACTCTACGAGGTCGATGCATGAGGGAACTCATGGCATGACGATCCGCCGAGGCCCGCTCCGGGCCGATGTCATCTGCGGGACATGGATGCTCGCGCCCTCGCTGAGGCTCGGCGGCAGGCGTCACAAGCTCCGCGCCTCTTCCCCCCTCGCTTGCGGCCGTGACAGGCAAGCGGCTTCGCGCCCCTTTCGCGCCGTTCGCGAGGCATGTGTGGCGTCCTCGCGTTGACGCCCGCCGTTCCCGTGCCTACACTGGCCGCGTACCCCAATTCGCTTTTCGTTCGAAAGGAGTCCTTTCATGTCGCAGACGTACTGGCCGCGCGGCTTGCCCCGAGCGCTCACCGTGCCGAAGACCGGCCTTTGGCATAACCTCGAGGTGACCGCCGCGCGGTTCCCCGACAAGGTTGCCGTGTGGTTTTACGGGCGAGAACTCACGTACCGGCAGTTGCGAACCGAAGCCGCGAGGCTCGGCGGGTATCTGCAGCGCGCGGGCGTCCAGAAAGGCGACCGCGTCCTCGTGTGGCTGCAGAATTCTCCGCAGTTCATCACCGCTTGTCACGCCGTGTGGTACGCCGGGGGCGTCGTCGTGCCGCTCAGCCCGATGCTCACGCCGCAGGAACTGCAGTTCTTCTTGTACGACGCGGGCATCAAGGTCGGACTCGTCGGCGCCGAGCTGTACCCGAAGGCGCGCGCCGCCAACGTCTCGCACGTCGTCGTCGCGAGCCTGGGCATGGACGTTCTGCACTCGCCCGTGCCGACGCCCGACGTGTTCGCCGTGCCCGAAATCGCCGAAGGCGACGACGTCACGTGGGGCCAAGCGACGAGCGGCGACGAAGGCGAGGCCGTGGACGTCACGTCGAGCGACCTCGCCATGCTGCCTTACACCTCGGGAACGACGGGCCGTCCGAAGGGCGTCATGCACACGCACGGCACCATTCAGGCGAACATCGTGGCCGGTTCGGCGTGGGTGAACGCCACGTCCGAGGAAGTCATCCTTGGCACCTTGCCGTTCTTTCACGTCACGGGCCTCGTGAACTCCATGATGACGAGCATCTACGGCGGCGCCACGCACGTCGTCATGACGCGCTGGGACCGTGAGATCGCTCGGCAGCTCATTCGCTCGAAGCAAGTCACGTTGTGGACGAACACCGCCACGATGGTGATCGACCTGCTCGCGAGTCCGCATCTTACCGCCGACGACCTCAAGTCGCTCAAGAACGTCACAGGGGGCGGCGCCGCCTTGCCCGCCGCCGTCGGGGCGCGCTTCGAGGAACTCACGGGCCTGCGCTTCATCGAGGGGTACGGCCTCACCGAGACGATGGCGCAAAGCCACACCAATCCCGCCGACGCGCCCAAACTTCAGTGTCTCGGCATTCCGGTGTTCGGGACGGACGCCCGCGTGATCGACCTCGACTCGGGCCGCGAACTGCCGCCCGGCGAGACGGGCGAGATCGTCATTCACGGGCCGCAAGTCATGAAAGGCTACTGGAACAACGAGCAAGCCACGCAAGAAGCCTTCATCGAGATCGACGGAAAATCCTTCTTCCGATCGGGCGACCTCGGCTACAGAGATTCCGAAGGCTACTTCTTCTTCGTCGATCGCCTCAAGCGCATGGTGAACGTCTCGGGCATGAAAGTCTGGCCTGCCGAAGTCGAAAGCATCCTCTACCATCACCCCGCCGTGCAGGAAGCCGTCGTGATCGCCGCGCCCGACGAGCGCACGGGCGAGAAGGTCAAGGCGTTGGTCGTGCGCCGCGCGGGGCACGACGCCACGCCCGACGCCATCCAGACGTGGGCACGCGAGCACATGGCGTCGTACAAGATTCCACGTGACATCGAATTCGTCGACAGCCTTCCCAAGGGGCCCACGGGCAAGATCGCCTGGCGGCCCTTGCAGGAAGCGGAGCGGGCAAAAGCGCGAGCTTGACACCTCTCCCGGCCCTTTCACCCAACGACGGGGAAGGGCCGGGAGAAGACGCTCAGCGCACCCGCTTGAACACGAACACTTGCGCCGTCACACGTCCGCTCGTCGTGGTGGACGCGTCTTGGTAGGTCACGGCGAGGTCCCAGCCTTGGCGCCCCAAGCAGTTCAGCAAGCCGTTGAAGGAGTTGACGCGGCAATTGAGGCGCGACGCGAAGCGGGCGATGTCACGCTCGAGCGGCACCGCGCCGCGCGGATCTTCCCAGCCGTAGCCGAGGGTGGAGGAGACGAGGGTGCCGTATTCGACCGCGCGTTGAGCGCTCGCGGTGGACACCGCGACCAGGGAAGCCGTCAGCAGGAATGCACGCATGCTGTTCACCGTAGGGGGCGAAAGGCGGACGTTGTTCTAGACAGCCCTGAGCGATTCATCAGGTGCGACCCACTACACTGCGTCATTTATGGACGAGCTCACCTCCACGCTCGACGACACCGCGGCCTGTCCCACGTCCACCCGAGCCTCTTCGCACGAGCGCCACTTCGAAAGCGACGCCGTGCACGTCGGCATTCCCCGCGCGGGAGGCGTGCCGCTCGCCGTGCCGATCGTGGCGGCGGCGGCCTTTCAATTCGATTCCTTGCAGCACGGCGCGGACGTGTTCGCGACGAACGAGGAGTACAGTTACTCGCGCTTGCAAAACCCCACGGTGGAGGCGCTCGAAGCGCGCCTCGCCGTGCTGGAAGGCGCGTCGCACGCGCTCGTCACGGCGAGCGGGCAAGCGGCGACCCTCACGGCGATCCTCTCGGTGTGCCGCGCGGGCGATCACATCGTGGCGACGTCGAGTTTGTTCGGCGGCACGAGCGGCCTGCTGCTCAACGTCTTGCCGAACTTCGGCATCATGACGAGCCTCGTGCCGAACGACCCGGCGGCGGTCGAGGAGGCGATGCGCGAGCAGACGCGCCTCGTGTGGACGGAGACGATCGGCAATCCGGCGGCGGACGTTCCCGACATCGAGGCGCTCGCCAGGATCGCGCACGCGCACGGCGCCTTGCTCGGCGTGGACAACACGTGGGGCGGCGTGGGATTTTTGTGCCGTCCGCTCGCTTTCGGGGCGGACATCGTGACGCACAGCCTCACGAAATGGGCGGGCGGGCACGGCGCGGCGCTCGGCGGCGCCGTTCTCGTGGGTGACGCGCACGACTTGACGCGCAACGACATCTTCTCGTGCGGCTCGCCGAGCCTCCTCGAGCAGCGCGGCGCGGCGGCCCTCGCGTGGCGGCAGCGTTGGCTGGGCGTGCAGCAAGCGGGCATGATTCTCGCGCCGCACGCGGCGCACCTTCTCACGCTCGGCGTGGAGACGCTGCCGCTTCGCTTGCGCCAGTCGTGCGAATCGGCCCTCGACCTCGCGAGGCGTTTGGAGGCGCACCCCGCCGTTCGAAGCGTCGGCTATCCCGGTTTGCCGTCTTCGCCGCACCACGCGCTCGCCACGAAGTACCTCTCGAACGGTTTCGGCGCGGTCCTGACCTTCGAGGTGGACGACCCGGCGCGTTTGCTGTCGCGCCTGTCGATGATTCGCATCGCGCCCAACCTCGGCGATACGCGCAGCATGGTCATTCACCCGTGGACGACGACGCACGGTCGGTTGCCCGAAGCGCAGCGCCTCGCTTCGGGCGTCAACGCGCGTCTCGTGCGGTTCAGCGTCGGCATCGAACACGTCGAGGACGTGTGGAGCGACTTGGAGCGCGGCCTCGAAATGTGAACCAGGACCAATCGGCGCGCGGCCCGTCTAGTAGACTTCTTTTCTTGCAATAGGCGAGCCGCGCGTCCGGACGTGCGAGGTAGGGAGGCGTCCACCTCTATAAAAGACGGACGCACGAGCAGGAACGAGCGAAGGCTGGTGCAATTCCAGCATCCTGTACAAAGACCAGAGGAGGAGGGCATTGCCCTCCTCCTTATTGTTTGCCGTATTCCTTAACTTTCCTTTAAAACTTTAGTCTTGCAAGGATCGTGCGCCGAGGGGTTTCATAGAGGCGTCATGAAAACGCTTCCACCTCGCCGCGCTGGGGCGGCGATTTTGCTCTCGCTGTCGCTGGCTTCCTGTGGCCTCGTTCCCACACCTGCCTCCACCGACGATCCCCCAACCCCTCAAGCGCTGCGTGCTCCAAGTTCCAGAACGACCTTGCTGGACAGTTGGCGGAATGAAATCATTTATTTTGCCGTCACCGACCGATTCTCGAACGGCAATCCTTTCAATGACAACGGAGGCAACCGAGACGCAGGGGACCGCGCCGACCCCAGCAATCCTCTTGCATGGCAAGGCGGCGATCTCGCGGGCCTCACCCAAAAAATAGAAGAAGGCTACTTCCGCAAGCTGGGCTTCACGGCCATCTGGATCACCCCCGTCACGTTGCAAGTGCCCTCCGTTCCCGTTGGCGATGGCCCGAACCAAGGCAAAATTTCGGCAGGTTACCATGGGTACTGGGCGGACGACTTCTTCAAAATCGATCCGCATCTCGGCACGATGCAAGACCTCAAGCGCTTCGTGCAGACCGCCAAGCGCAACAACCTAAAAGTGATCCAAGACATCGTCGTCAACCACGCCGGTTATGGGACCACGCTCGCCGTGGAGCACCCGGAGTGGTTCCACACGAACGCCGAGTGCAACGCGTCCCCGAACAAGGACCAAGACTGCGCCCTCGCCGGGCTGCCCGACTTCAAGCAAGACTTGCCGCAAGTGCGCGATTACCTCAACCGCTTCGTTTCGTACTGGATTCGTGAAACGGGCATCGACGCTCTTCGCATGGACACCATGAAGCACGTCGCCGACAGCTACTGGCCGCAATTCTTTGCTCCTGGCGGCCCTGGGGACGCGCAGCGCATCTGGACCGTCGGCGAAATTTATAATGGTGACCCCGCGTTCCTTGCTCGGTACATGAACGAGTTCGGCGCGCCCTCGGTCTTCGATTTCCCGCTGTACTTCAATATCAAGGACCACCTCTCGAGCGCGAATGGCAACCTCGACGCGATCGCGGGTGTCTTTTCCCGCGACATCGTGTACAACGACGCGCGCCGCCTCACGACGTTCGTGGACAACCACGACGTGAAACGCTTCGTGAACGAGGTGACCGATCGCGGCGGCTCGACAGTAGAGGCGCGCGAACGCCTCGATCTCGCGCTCTCGCTGATCTACACGTCACGCGGCATCCCCAGCGTCTATTACGGTACGGAAATCGCAATGCCCGGCGGCGGCGACCCATACAACTTTCCCATCGGCCAGACAAACCGCGAGCCCATGAATTTCTCGGCCGTCGACGCCTCTCCGATCGCACGTCGTCTCTCCGCCCTTGCCGCCGCCCGCCAAAAGTACCGCGTCTTGCGTGACGGCACGCAGCAGGAACTGTGGCGCCCCAATGGGGGCGCACCAATCCTCGCCTACCGCCGTATCGCATCGAATGCTAACGACTCGCTCGCCGATCCCCCCGTCGTGTTCGCCATGAACAACTCAAACATGTCGATCGACCTCGCATCTCTACCGGGCGGCGGCATCCCACTGTTGGGAACGTTCGCGGGCGGACCCCTCACGGAGATCACGGGTCGTGCCTCGAACTTGCGCGTGCAAAACGGGAAGCTCGTTGGAACGGTGCCCGCCCGCACCCTCCTCGCTGTGAGTGGCCTCACCGGCTTGGGCGGATTGGGCCTCATCGATCGCAGCCTCCCCAATCCCACGGGTCTTACCGCGCGAGCGGGCGACGCCGCCGTGCGTCTCTCGTGGACGCCTGCGAGCGCCTCGAACGTCGTCGGTTACCGCGTCTACCAACGCCGCATCGGTGCCTCAGCGTATACGCAGCTCAACTTCGCCCCCCTCGACCGAGGCACCTCCAACTTCCTCGTGCGGGGTCTCACGAACGGCGCCGCGTACGAATTCAAAGTCGTGACCGTCGGCTCGGACGGTTCCGAGTCGAGCGGCGCGACGACCACGGCCACGCCGAGCGACACCTTGACCGCGAGCGTCACGTTCACCGTCGACGCCCGCACGCAAGGCAACGGCTCAGTGCAACTGCGTCGCTTCGACGCGGGCGGCGAGCAGCGTATCGCCTTGAATCCCGTCGCGGGCCAACCGGGCATCTGGACGAAGACGATCGACTTGCCGCTGTTCCGTGAAATCAAGTTCAAGTTCGGCAACGACGCTTCGGGCGCCAAGAACTCCGGCTATGAAGGCCCCGGTCAACCCGACCGCTCGCTGATCGTCGGGGTCGGCGCCGAGAACTACAGCGGCGTGTACGACTTCATCACGGAGCCCGTCCCGAACGCGACGATCACGGGCCGCGTGACGAGCGGTGACACGAACGTCGTGAACGCGTTGATCGAAGCGAGCAGCAACCCCAATCTCTTCTACGCCCGCTCCTTCTCCGACGGCACGTACTTCCTGCGCGCACCCAGCGGATCGCAGACGTTGAACGTCACCGCTCCCGGCTTCATCTCGCCCGCCGCGCGCACCGTCACCGCGCCCGCCGTAAACGTCGACTTCGACCTCGCGCGCGACATCCGCACGAAGTACACCATCGACGGAAACCTCGCCGACTGGACGAATCCGAAGGCGCGCGCCCTGAGCGAAGCGGAGGGCGTGTTCGGACCGGACAACAACTTCCAAGAGTTGCTCGCCGACTTCGACGACAACTTCTTGTACCTCGCGTATCGATACCGAATCGACGGCAACGGCGCCATCGTGTACCTCGACTTCAAGTCCGGCGGCTTCACGACGGCCCTCGGCCTCAACGCGTGGTCGCGCAACATCACCTTCACGGGCGGCGCGGGCATCGACTTCTTCCTCGCCCGCTGGAATCGGGACAGCGGGGCGCAGTTGTGGCGCGCCGAGTCCACGACCCAAGTCACGCAGCGCACCACTCCGAACACCCTCGCGACGAGTGGCAGCGACGCCCAGCAAATCGTGGAAATCGCGATTCCCTGGAGTGAACTCGGCGGGAAACCGCAAGCAGGCAGTGTCAACGTGTACGGAGCGATCGTCGGCGGAGACAACTACGGCGCGGGCGACATCATCCCGACCGTGGCCGGAAACGTCATCTCGAACGACACGTCCACGCGCGCCGTGACTTTCGGAACGCCCCTCAACATGCCGTTGAATTGATCGGCGTCAAGCGAAACGAGACCCGGCTTCGGCCGGGTCTCGTCTTCATTCACGCTTCGTTCAATCCTCGAAGATCACGAGCGGCAGGAACGCGCTCACCGTCCAATTCGGCGCGTCCACGATCTGACTGATTTTGAGGTCCACGCACGCGCTCGCCAAGATGTACGCGTCCACGAGGCTCAGGCCGCGCACGCGCTTCAAGTGGCGCAGCATCTCCAGCAAGGCGATCCTCGCGGCTTCCATCAAGTCGGGCGCGTGCCCGGTCGTCGCGAACCAGCCCTTCTCGCCGAGGTGCGCGTCGAACATCGCCGGGACGCCGAGTTGCGGCGACGCGATGCCCGCTCCTCGAAGCACGCCGAACTTCAACGTCACGAGCCCGTCCGTCTCGATGCCCGTGCCGCACACCTCGCCGTCACCTTGCGCGCCGTGCACGTCCCCCACCGAGAAGAGCGCGCCCTCGACTTCCACCGGAAGGTACAGCGTCGCGCCTTTCACGAGTTGACGCACGTCCATGTTCCCGCCAACGTGCCGAGGCGGCGACGTGGGATGCTGGCCTTCTTGCGCGAGCGCGACGCCCATCACGCCGCAAAACGGCGAGAGCGGCACGCGGATGCTCGGCGAGAACCGCGCGTGCGCGCCTTCGCGAAGATCCCAGTAGCGGCTCGTCGGCGCCTCGAGTTCGCCCATGTCCGCCAGTACCTTGTCCAGCAGCCCGATGCCGTTCGGACGGCAACTCGTCCAGCCCCACGCGCCGGTCTTCACGTCGAGGATCTCCACGACGAGGGTGTCTCCGGGCTTCGCGCCCTCCACGAACACCGGCCCCGTGAGCGGATGGCCTCTCGGACCCGTGCTGCGCTCCGGATACGCGTGCTCGGCGATCAACCGGGCGAGCGCGTCGTTCGTCGGCGTGCCGTTTCCCGCCACGCTTCTCGCCACGCCGCCGTACGACGCGTCGAGCGTCTCGAAGACGACGGTGGCGCCCTCGGGAATCGTCAAGGCGGGCGTGAGAGAGCGGTCCCAAGTCGTGTGAATGTGCTCGCGGCTCAAGTGAAATGCTGGCTGAGTCATCGCGTCAACGATACGTCACCAAGTCGGCGGGCAGGTGCGCCGTCACGTTGAACTCGTCGAGCGACAAACGAGGGCCGCTGAACGTGAAGGTCGTGAGGCTGGCGTTCCGCACGCGCCAATTCAACGTCAGCATCGCGTCGTCGGGCGCGCGCAGCGCGAGTTGCACCGCCCGCCCGATCACGCCGCCCGACGTGAACACGATGACGTGCCGCGCCGCGCCCGGAGCGCGAAGAATGTCGCCGAACACCCGCCGCGTCCGATCCGCGAAGGTGCTCCAAGACTCCACGCCCTCCGGCACGTCGTCCGCCGTTTGCCAGTGCGCCATCAAGGCTTCCAGCATCCGCTGAAAGTACCGATTGCGCTCCGGGCCGCGCATGGCGGTGCGCGACGCCTCCATGAGCGCGCCAAACGCTTCGCTTTCCTTCGCCAACCTCGGCGCGAGATGTCCGAGGATGCCGTCCGCCGCGTACTCCGACAAGCGCTCGTCGAACCGCGCGTTCGGCAATGCCTCTCCCAGCGCGTCGCGCGCGATCTCGTACGTCCTGGTTTGCCGCACGAGCGTGCCGCACCAGACTTCGGTGAACGACACGCCGCGCGCTCGCCAGAATTCGCCCAGCACGCGCGCTTGTCGCTCTCCGAGCGGCGAGAGGCGGTCCGTGTCGTCCTCGAACGGCGTCGCCTGCCCGTGCCGCACCAAGGTGAGCGTGCTCAAGCGTTCATCCTGGCGACCGCCATGCCCGCGATTGCCTTCACTTGCCGGTCCAGCTTGGCGAACCTCGGGTCGCGCGTCTGCCCGACGTGATAGCGGTAAAAGATCTGCTGCAAGATCACGGCGAGCTTGAACGCCCCCAGCACCTCGTACCAAGCCACGCGCGACACGTCGAAGCCCGTTCGCTCGGCGTAGCGTGAGATGAACTCGTCGCGCGAGAACCACCCGCCTTGCCCGAACGCGCCGAAAGGCTCGTTGGGCTGCTGCCAGTAGCACAGCGACAAGCCCAGATCCACGAGGGGATCGCCCACGGTCGTCATTTCCCAGTCGAGAACCGCCACGAGGCGGCCCGGGTCGTTCGGGGAGAGCATCACGTTGTCGAGCTTGTAATCGTTGTGCACGAGGGTCGCCGCGCGCGGCTCGGGCAACGCGCCGCGCAGGTACGTCAGCGCCCGCTCCATGTCGGGCACGTCCTCCACCTTCGCGCGATTCCAGCGCTCCGCCCACCCTTCCACCTGCCGCGTCAAGAAGCCCTCGGGCCGCCCGATGTCCGCCAAGCGCGTGCCGAAGATGTCGACGGCGTGCAACTGTGCCAAGCCGTCCACGAGGGCTTGCGACGCTCGCCTCGGGAAGTCCGTGGTGTCCGCGTACTCGCTCGGCACCTCGCGCCGCAGGATCACGCCGCGCCGCCGCTCCATGAGGTAGAACGGCACGCCGAGAACCGAGGCGTCCTCGCAAAGCAGTTCCGGCTTCGGCGCGAAACGGTACACGGGATGCAGCTTCTCCAACACCCGGAACTCGCGCACCATGTCGTGCGCCTTGGGCGCCACCGGTCCCATCGGCGCGCGCCGCAGCACGAACTCGCGCTCGCCCACCTTGA
This sequence comes from Deinococcus yavapaiensis KR-236, assembly GCF_003217515.1. Lineage (NCBI taxonomy): Bacteria > Thermotogati > Deinococcota > Deinococci > Deinococcales > Deinococcaceae > Deinococcus > Deinococcus yavapaiensis. Next base: position 102,201 of record NZ_QJSX01000006.1, read on the forward strand.
GAAGGTACGTGAGGTTCGAGTGCCCGCCCGGAAACTGCTGCACGGCGAGCTCCCCGTCGAGCTTGCCGTGCAGAAACGCCCGCAAAGCCTCGACGTTCAATTCCTCGCCGGGGCGAACGGGAGCGGTATCCGTCACGCTTCCTCCCCGAACATCCGAGCGCGGTAGCCGCGCATGCGGCTCAGCCACTTCTCGTGGTTCATCGCCCGCGCTTGAAACGCGGGCAAGGTCGAATCGTGCGTGAGAATCAAGAAGCGCTCCTCGGCGAGCGCGGTCATCACCTTGTCCACGACGGTCGACACGGGAATGGCGTTCGCCTTGATGAACTCCCAGTCGTCGCCTTCGTTTTGAATCATCGGCGTTTGCACGAACTCCGGACACAAGCACGACACGCGAATGCCCTTGTCGCCGTACGTGACCGCCAGCCACTCGGCGAACGCGACCGCCGCGTGCTTCGTCACCGCGTACGGCGCCGAGTGCAGTTCCGTCAGCAAACCCGCCGCCGAGGCGACGTTCAGAAGGTAGCCTTCCTGGCGCTCCAACATCTGCGGCAGCACCGCCCGCGCGGCGTACACGTGGCTCATCGTGTTGACGTGCCAGATGAGGTCCCACTCCTTGTCCGAACTCTGCTCGCTGTGCCCTACCGCGATGCCCGCGTTCGACACGAACACGTCCACTCGCCCGAACTGCCGCGTCGCTTCCTCCACGAGGCGCCTTACGTCCTCTTCCCTTGCCACGTTCGCCGCGATGGCGGTCGCGCCGATGCGCCGCGCCTGCTCGCTTGCCGCGTCCGCCTTGAGGTCCGACAGCACCACCCGGGCGCCTTCTTGCACGAACCGCTCGCACAGCGCGAGCCCGATGCCCGACGCGCCGCCCGTCACGATCACGACCTTGTCCCGAAGGTTCATACGTTCACCCCCGCGCCCGGCGCCGTCATCTCGCTCGGCGAAAGCTCCTTGCGCTCGCGCTTCGGCTGGTACGCCCTGAGTTCTTCCTTCGCGACCGTCTCGGCATGCACTTCGTCCGGCCCGTCCGCGAGGCGCAGCGTGCGGCTCATGGCGTACGCGTACGCGAGGAAGGTGTCGTTCGAGACGCCCGCTCCACCGTGCACTTGAATCGCTCGGTCGATGACTTGGCACGCGACGTTCGGCGCGACGACCTTGATCATGGCGATCTCGCTTCGCGCCGCCTTGTTCCCGACCGTGTCCATCATGTACGCCGCCTTGAGGACCAGCAGTCTCGCCTGCTCGATCTCCATGCGGCTTTGCGCGATCTGCGCGCGCACCACTCCGTGTTCGCTCAACTTCTTGCCGAACGCCGTGCGGGCCTCGGCGCGCCTGCACATCGCTTCGAGCGCCCGTTCCGCCACGCCGATGAGGCGCATGCAGTGGTGGATGCGGCCCGGCCCGAGGCGTCCTTGCGCGATCTCGAAGCCGCGCCCTTCGCCGAGCAAGACGCTGCTGACGGGCACGCGGACGTTCTCGAAGATCACCTCGCCGTGTCCGTGCGGCGCGTCGTCGTACCCGAAGACGGGCAGCATCCGCTTGATGGTGATGCCGGGCGCGTCCATCGGCACGAGGATCATGCTCTGCTGAAGGTGCCTGGGCGCGGCAAGGTCGGTCTTGCCCATGAAGATCGCGACTTTGCACCGCGGATCGCCCGCGCCGCTCGTCCACCACTTGCGGCCGTTGAGAACGTACTCGTCGCCGCTTCGCTCGATGCGGCTTTGGATGTTCGTGGCGTCACTCGAAGCGACGTCGGGCTCGGTCATGGCGAAGCACGAGCGGATCTCGCCTTCCAACAGCGGCTTCAGCCACGTCTCGTGGTGCTCCTCGCTGCCGTAGCGCGCGATGGTCTCCATGTTGCCCGTGTCGGGCGCGGAGCAGTTGAACACTTCGGACGCCCACGGCACGCGGCCCATGATTTCGCACAGCGGCGCGTACTCCAGGTTCGTGAGGCCCGCGCCCCGATTGGACGTGCTCGGCGGCAAGAAGAGGTTCCACAGCCCCGCCTCGCGCGCCTTGGGCTTGAGGTCCTCGATGATCTTGACAGGCTGCCAGCGGTCGCCTTCGGCGCGTTGCCGCTCGTACGTCTCCTCGTTCGGGAGGATGTGCTCGTCCATGAAGGCGAGCAGCCGAGCGCGAAGCTCTTGGACTTTCGGACTGTAATCGAAGTGCATGAACCGTGCCTCCTTACGAATTGACTTTCGCGATGGTCGCGAGGGCGGTCGCCACGATCTTTTCATGGCCGCCCCGTACCGCGAACACGTCCGCGCGCGTCACGACTTGGCTTCTCGACGCCTTCACGACGGTTCCGCGCGCCCGTAGCACCTCGCCGACGGCGGGCGACAGGAGGTTGAGCTTGTACTCGCTCGTCACGACGTCACCCACGACGGACGCCGCCGCCCACGCGCTCACCGTGTCCGCCATGTACCCCACGACCGCGCCGTGCACGAAGCCGTGATGTTGCGTCAACTCCGGGCGGACGTCGACTTCGATTTCGACCGCGCCTTCCTCGAAGGCCGTGAGCCGTGTTCCGATCCACTTCGTGAACGCGCTCGACTCGATCGCCGCCTCCAGCAAGGCGCGCTTCTCGCTCACGGACGGCGTCACGGTACCTTCCTTACCACGGCAAGCCCTCCAAGCGCACGGGACCGCTCGGCCAGGCACGATCCGCCAAGGGCTTGACCATGGCGCTCTTCGGAAAGACGATCGGCCCGCTCGATTGCTGCACTTGCACGGGCTCCGCCAGCTCCTGCCAGCCGAGCGCCGAGTAGTACGGCACGAGCTGCGGACGGCAGAAGAGGAAGCCGAACGCCACGCCCCACGCCCGAAGTTGCTCGTCGGCGACGTCGAGCGCGGCGCGGGCGTGTCCTTTGCCGCGCTCGCTCGCCTTCGTGAGGACCCCGCCGTACCCGCCGACCTCGACGCGTTCGTCTCCGGCATGCACGTGCGCTCGAACCAAGCCGACGTGCGCGACGACGCGACCGTCGTCGTGAACGAGCACGTGCCAGTCCTTCGCGAGCCACTCGAGCTTCAAGTCGGCGAGGAGGAAGGGGTCCTCCTCGCCCCCGACGATCTCCGTTCGCACGTCCTCCGGGTACGCGTTCGTGAACGTCAGCGTTCGCATGCTCAGAAGTACGTCCGGAAGATCGTCTCGGCGATCATGGCGGGCTTGCCATCCTCGCGCTCCACCGTCTGCTTGAGGGTGATCTGCACCCACTCGCCGTCCTTGCCGTCCTCGATGGAGACGAGGCCCGCCTTGCAGCGCACCTTCATTCCGACCATGACGGGCGACAAGAAGCGCACCTTGTTGAGGCCGACGTTCACGACCATGCGCCCGCCGAGATTGAGGACGTGCTCCAAGCCCTTCGACAGGTGCCCGGCGAGCAGCGAGAGTGTCAAAAAGCCGTGCGCGATCGTACCGCCGAACTGCGTCTGCTTGGCCCGCTCGGGATCCACGTGAATGAACTGGTGATCGCCCGTCGCGTCCGCGAAGGTGTTCACCATTTCCTGCGTGACGAGCGTCCACTCGCTCACGCCGACGTTCTGACCGACCTTCGCTCGGAACTCTTCGAGTTGCTGGTTGTGCGTGTGCGTCACGAGAAGCCTTTCAAATGGCGCTGATGCCGCCGTCGACGGCGATGGCTTGACCGGTCATGTACGCGCTCGCGTCGCTGGCGAGCAGCACCGCGAGACCCTTGAGGTCCTCGGGACCGCCGAGACGACCCAGCGGCGTGCTCTCGATGATGGCTTTCTCGGCGTAATCGAGCGTGCCCTTCGTCATCTTGGTGGGAAAGTAGCCGGGGCAGATGGCGTTGACGGTGATGCCGTACTTGCTCCACTCGCTCGCCAAGGCCATCGTCATGGTGATCATGCCGCCCTTGGACGTGTTGTACGCGAGGGTGCCCGCCATCTTCGGGTGGTTGCCTTGCAGGCCCGCGACCGAGGCGACGTTGATGATGCGGCCCGATTTGCGCGGAATCATGCTCGCCACGCCGACCGCTTGCGTCAGCAGGAACGTCCCCGTGAGGTTGAGGTTCACGACCTTGTGCCACGCGTCGAGCGGATGCTGCTCGGCGGGCGCGCCCCACGTCGCTCCGGCGTTGTTCACGAGGATGTCGATGCGACCCCACTTCTCCATCACGGCGTTCACGATCTGCGGCGCCGCCTCGGGCTGGCCGAGATCGGCCGCAACCGTGAGGACCTCCACGCCCTGCGCCTCCAAGTGGGCTTTCGCCTCGTCGAGTTCGTGCGCCTTGCGCGCCGTGATGGCGATTTTCGCGCCCATCTCGCCGAGCGCCTCCGCGATTTGCAGGCCCAGTCCGCGCGAGCCGCCCGTGACGATGGCGACGCGTCCTTGCAAGTTCAGTAAGTCTTTGACGCTCAAAGAGAAACCTCCGTGACGGTGATTGGCCTCAGCCTACATCGAACGGACGTTCGGCGGACATGAGAAAAGGGCAGGTTCGCCGCCCGCCCTTTCGCTCGCTCCTCTCAGAACCACTGAGGTTGCATCTCGTACGTCGTGCGGTCCAGCGTCCGCAAGAGGTCGCCGAGCGGCTTCACCTTCGGCAAGTCGAAGCGGTAGAAGTAACGGCACGCCTGAAGCTTGCCGCGGTAAAAGTCCTGATCGGCCTCGCTCGCGCTTCCGAGCGCCTTGGCCGCCACGGTCGCCTGGCGCAACCACATCCACGCGATGACCGTGTGCCCCAGCATCTCCAAGTACAGCGAGGCGTTCGCGAGAAACACGTCCGGTCCCGCCTCGCCCGCCTGACCGAGCATGTCGCCCGTCGTTTGCCGCACGACTCGCAGAGCGTCGGCGAGTTCGCCCGCGAACAACTCCACGTCCGGCACTGCGAACGCCTCGTCGATGCTCGCTTGAAGTTCCCTCGCCAACAACTTGAAGGCCGCGCCGTTCTCCATCGTCACCTTGCGCCCGAGGAGGTCGAGACCTTGAATGCCGTTCGTGCCTTCGTGAATGGGATTGAGGCGGTTGTCGCGGTAGTACTGCTCCACGGGGTACTCGCGGGTGTACCCGTAGCCGCCGAGAATCTGGATCGCCTGCTTGTTCGCCTCCAAGCAGAAGTCCGACGGCCACGCCTTCATGATCGGCGTGAGGATGTCGAGCAGGAGGCCCGCCTCCCTGCGCTTCGCCTCGTCGGGATGCGTGCGCTGATCGTCCACGAGCGAGGCGAGGTAGAGGCCCAGCGCGAACGCGCCTTCCACGTACGCCTTTTGCATCAGCAGCATCCGCTTCACGTCCGCGTGCTCGACGATCATGCGCTGTTCGGACAACGGGTCCTTGTTGCTCGCCTTGCGGCCTTGTGGCCGCGTCTTGGCGTACTCCAGCGAGTACAGGTAGCCCGCGTACCCCAGCATCGTCGCGCCCATCCCGACGCCGATGCGCGCCTCGTTCATCATGTGGAACATGTACGTGAGGCCCTTGTTGGGCTCGCCGACGAGCTCTCCGAGGCACGCGCCGTTCTCCCCGAAGTTCAACACGGTGCTCGTCGTGCCTCGGTAGCCCATCTTGTGCAACAGCCCGCCGAGGTTCACGTCGTTGCGCTCGCCGAGGCTGCCGTCGTCGTTCACGCGCGAGCGCGGCACGATGAACAGCGAGATGCCCTTGACGCCTTTCGGCGCGTCCTTGATGCGCGCGAGCACGAGATGCACGATGTTCTCGCTGAGCTCGTGCTCGCCACCCGAGATCCACATCTTCGTGCCCGAGATCAGAAAGCGCCCGTCGTCCAGCGGGGTCGCGGTCGTGAGAATGTCCGCCAGCGACGAGCCCGCTTGAGGTTCGCTGAGCGCCATCGTTCCGAACCACTCGCCGGAGATGAGCTTCGGCAAGTACTTCGTTTTTTGCGCTTCGCTGCCGAACGCCGCGATGAGGTTGGCGTTGCCGATCGTGAGGAACGGATACGCGGACGTCGAGACGTTCGCTGCCTGGAAGTGCGCCTGCGCCGCTTGAAAGACGACGCCGGGCAACTGCATCCCGCCGAGATCGTACGCGTGATGCGCCCCGAAGAAACCCGCCTTCCGAAAGGCTTCGAGGGCCTCCTTGACTTGCGGAATGATCGCCACCTTGCCGTCCACGACGTGCGGCTCGTTCAAGTCCGCCTCGCGGTTGTGCGGCGCGAAGTACTTCTCGGCGAGCGACTGCGCGAGGGTGAGCGTGTCGTCGAACGTCTCGCGCGAGTGGTCCGCGTACGGCGCTCGCTCGGGAAGCTTCTGCGCGTCGAGCAGTTCGTACAGCATGAATTGAACGTCCCGGCGATTCAGGTAACTGGTCATGACCGTTCCCCGCTCACACGATCTCGAACAGTCCGGCCGCGCCCATTCCGCCGCCGACGCACATCGTCACGACCGCGTACTTCTCGCCGCGCCGCTTCGCTTCGAGAAGGGCGTGCCCCGTGAGGCGCGCGCCGCTCATGCCGTACGGATGCCCCACGGCGATGGCGCCGCCGTCCACGTTGAGCTTCTCGTGCGGAATTCCCAGTTTGTCCATGCAGTACAGGACCTGCACGGCGAACGCCTCGTTGAGCTCCCAAAGGCCGATGTCGTCCACGCCGAGTCCGTGGCGCTCCAGAAGCTTCGGAACGGCGAACACGGGCCCGATGCCCATCTCGTCGGGTTCGCAGCCCGCGACGGCGAAGCCGCGGAAGATGCCCAGCGGCGCGAGGCCGCGTTCTCTCGCCGTGTCGGCGCTCATCACGACGCACGCGGACGCCCCGTCGCTGAGTTGCGACGCGTTGCCCGCCGTGATGCAGCCGCCCTCGTTCACCGTCCGGACGCTCGCGAGTCCCTCGAGCGTCGTGTCCGCCCGAACGCCCTCGTCGCGTGACAGCGTCACGTCCTCCTCGCGGATTTCGCCCGTCGCCTTGTCCTGCACGAGCTTGCGCGTCGTCATCGGCACGACTTCCGCGTCGAAGCGTCCCTCCTGCCACGCCGCCGCCGTTCGCGTCTGGCTGTGGTACCCGAACTCGTCTTGGCGCTCACGCGAGATGCCGTAACGCTTGGCGACGTTCTCCGCCGTCTGGATCATGCTCCAGTACAACTCGGGCTTGTGCTCCTCGATCCACTCGCTTCTCGCGCGGTGCTTGTTCATGTGCTCGTTTTGCACGAGGGAGATGCTCTCCAAGCCGCCCGCCACCATGATGTCCGCGTCGCCTTGCATGACGGCGTGCGCCGCCATCGTGATGGTCTGCAGGCCCGACGAGCAAAAGCGGTTCACGGTCGCGCCCGCGACGGTGACCGGGAGGCCCGCGCGAATCGCCACTTGCCGCGCGATGTTCCCGCCCGTCGCGCCCTCGGGGTTCGCGACGCCCAGCAAGACGTCCTCGACGTCCTCGGGGCGCACGCCCGCCCGTTCCAAGGCGTGCCGAACGACGTGCGCGCCCATATCCGCTCCGTGCGTGTTGTTGAACGCACCTCGATAAGCCTTCCCGATCGGCGTCCTCGCCGTCGAAACGATCACTGCTTCACGCATGGAAATCTCCTTTGCCGCCTTGCTGAGGGGCGCGGCTCACTTGCGAACTGCTCGTGCCGATTCGTCCACTTCACGACCCTGAACTCGCCTTCAACGACACCACGAAGATACGGCTTTCGCTTTCCTCGCCTCCCACCGAGGCGTACAAACGACGGGCCGCCTCGTTCGAAGCGTCCGTCAGCACCCAGGCGGTTTCACATCCCGAGGTGCGCGCGTGATCGAACAGACGCTCGACGAGCCGCCGTCCCAAACCTCGCCGTCGATGCGTCGCGGCGACCCCCACCTCGTTGACGAACACCTCCGGCGGTTTGTCCGGATGAACGTAACGAACGGCCGAAGCGAAGCCGACCACCTGTCCCGCGTCGAGGGCGACGGCCAGGTGATGGCGGGCGTCCGAGAAGAACTGCGCCGTCCAGCGCGCGTCGATCGGCCCGTCGAACACGTCGGGCGCCACGTCGTTCAAGACGTGCGCCTCGTCCTGCCCGAGGACGCGCACGACGATGTCCGCTTCGGCCGTCATCCTGACCTTCAAGGACGGGCGGACTCGCCCGAAGCGCGAACGTACTGCGCGAACGTCTTGCCTTCCGCGGCCAATGTTTCCAAAAGCGGCGCGGGCTTCCACGTGTCGCCGTGCCGCTCGTGGAAACCGCGAATGTCGGCGAGGACGCTCGCGAGGCCCACTTGATCGGCGTAGAACATCGGTCCGCCCCGGTACGCCGGGAAGCCGTAGCCGTACACGTAGATGATGTCGATGTCTCCCGCGCGTGAAGCGACGCCTTCTTCCAGGATCTTCGCGCCTTCGTTGACGAGTTGGTAGATCAAGCGCTTCGTGATCTCGTCGCGGCTCAACTCCCGCTTCAACAAGCCTTTCTCCATGCGGTAGTTGTGGATGAGGCTCTCGACGTCCGGATCGGGAACGGGCGTGCGGCCGTTCGCGTAGGAGTACACGCCCGCGCCCGTCTTCTGCCCTTTGCGGCCGAGTTCCACGATGCGGTCCATGAACGTGTCGGACTTCTCGAGTCCGGCTTCTTTCGCGAGACGCTGGCGAATGGCGTACCCGATGTCGAGGCCCGCCATATCGCTCATCTCGAACGGGCCCATGGGAAGACCGAAGGCGTGCATGGCCGAGTCCACCTCGTGCGGCGTGGCGCCCTCGTCCACCATCTGCTGCGCTTCGCGCCCGTACTGGTTGATCATGCGGTTGCCGACGAAGCCGTCGCACACCCCGACGACGACGCCGACCTTTCTGAGGGCGCGGGCGAGTCCGACGCTCGTCACGAGGGTCTCGTCGCTCGTCTCCTCGCCGCGCACGATCTCCAAAAGCTTCATGACGTTCGCGGGACTGAAGAAGTGCATGCCAAGCACCGAACCGGGCCGCTTCGTGCTCCTGGCGATCTCGTTCACGTCCAGCGTCGAGGTGTTCGTCGCGAGGATCGCGCCGGGCTTGCACGTCGCGTCGAGGCGTCCGAACACGTCCTTCTTGACGTTCATGTCCTCGAAGACCGCCTCGATGACGTAGTCGGCGCTCGCGAGGTCCGCGAAGTCCAAGGTGCCGCGAATGAGCTTCATGCGCTCCTCGACTTGCTCCATGGTGAGGCGGCCCTTCTTGGCGGTGTTCTCGTAGTTCTTGCGGATCGTCGCGAGACCGCGCTGAAGATTCGCTTCGTTCGCTTCGTAGACGACGACGGGAATCCCGGCGTTCGCGAAATTCATGGCGATCCCGCCGCCCATCGTGCCCGCGCCGAGCACGCCCGCCGTCGCGATGTCGCGTGACTTCACGCTTCGGTCGACGCCCGGAATCTTCCCGACTTCGCGCTCGGCGAAGAACACGTGCCGAAGGCCCTTCGACTGATCGGAGTTCACGGCCTCCATGAAAAGCTCGCCTTCACGGCGCATGCCCGCGTCGAAGCCGTGCTCCACGCCGTACTTCACTGCTTCGAGGCACAGCATCGGGGCGAGCAGACCTCGCGCTTCCCTTTGCACGCGCTCGGACGCCACGTCGAAGAAGACGTGCGTGGGAATCGCCAAGCGTACGTCGCGATCACGAATTTTCGGTGTGCCTTGAGCGGTTCTCGCGAACTCGATCGCTCCTTCGAGCAAGTCGCCCTCCACGATCTGGTCCACGAGTCCGAACTCCAACGCCTTGTCCGCCTTGATCGGATCACCCTTCACGATCATCGTGAGGGCCTGCTCCAAGCCGATGAGGCGCGGCAGGCGCTGCGTGCCGCCCGCCCCGGGAATCACCCCGAGCTTCACTTCCGGCTGGCCGACGCTCAGACCGGGCGCCGCCACGCGGAAGTGGCAGCCCATCGCGACTTCCAGTCCGCCGCCGAGCGCGTTGCCGTGCATCGCCGCCACGACCGGCTTCGGACTCGCCTCGAGTGCGTCGATCGTGCCGCGCATGTCGGGCCACTGCTCGGGCGGCAAGTTGAAGGTCTTGGCGTCCGCGCCCGCGATGAAGCTGCGCTCGCCGCCGATCAGGACGAAGGCTTTCACGCTGTCGTCGGCGTTGCCGCGCGCGAGGCCTTCCTTGATGCCTTCGGGCACGCCGGGACTGAAAACGTTCACGGGCGGGTTGTCGATGGTGAGGATGGCGATGTCGCCGCGCTGTTCGTAGTGCACGAGATTCGGCATGAGTCCTCCGTTGGATTGGGGTAGTTATACCGCGAGGGGAGAGGGGAGGTGAGTATCCGGGGCCGAAACACGGCTGAAGAGTGGAGAAGGGCCGCCCCGGCCCGTGCTTCGCAAGCCTGCGGCCTCCTACCCCGCCGGGTAAAAGCACTGGGCCGGGATTCGTCGAGATACAGCCGCCATCCTCAGCCATCGCGAACGATCAAGCACTGGTATCAGGTACTCGTCACCATGAAGCACATCAGATTCGGAAGCAGGCGGGGCGCTCGGGATGGCCACGCTTCGATAGGGCGCCGCCCCGTTGGCGCCATTGCTGGAACGTCTCCTCCGACCTGCCCAGTGCAACGTCAAGCCCCCCTACCCCGGCGGGGGTAGGGAGTTGGGGGTGGGGGACCGGCCTTTATCCGCCCACGAACCATCTTTTGGCCCCTGCAACCTCCAACCCCCCTTCTTCACACCCCGATATACGCACTCCTCACCGCGTCATTCCCGAGAAGCGCCTGCTGCGTTCCCTCCAGCGTCAACACGCCGTTTTCCAGCACGTACCCCCGGTGCGCGATGCTGAGCGCCGCGTACGCGTTCTGCTCGGCGAGCAGCACCGACGTGCCCGCCGCGTTGATGCGCTGCACGACCTCCAGCACCTGCTCCACCACGAGCGGCGCGAGTCCGAGCGACGGTTCGTCGAGCAGCAGCACTTTCGGCCTCGCCATGAGCGCACGCCCGATGGCGAGCATCTGCTGTTGTCCGCCCGACATGCTGCCCGCCGCTTGATGCCGTTTGTCACGCAGGATGGGGAAGAGGGCGTAGACTTCCTCCAAGCCGTCTTTCACGCCGCCTTTGTCGCGTCGGTGGATGTACCCGCCGAGGACGAGGTTCTTCTCGACGCTCAATTCGGGGAAGAGCAGACGTCCCTCGGGGCACTGCGCGATGCCCATGCGGATGATGCCTTCGGGCGAGAGGCCGACGAGGTTCGTCCGTCCGTAGGTGATCGAGCCGCTCGTGGGCTTCTGAAGGCCGCTGATGGTACGAAACAACGTGGACTTGCCCGCGCCGTTCGCGCCGAGCAGCACGACGATTTCGCCACGGCCGACGGTGAGGGTGACGCCGCGCAAGGCGACGAACGCGCCGTAGTTGACGGTGAGGCCGTTGATGTCGAGACTGAGCTGGTCAAGCACGGCTGCCTCCTCCGAGATACGCCGAGATGACGGCAGGGTCGCCTTGAACTTCTTGCGGAGTGCCCTCGGCGATCTTCTGTCCGTGGTGCAACACCATGATGTGGTTCGCGAGGTTCATGATCATGTTCATCTTGTGCTCGATGAGCAGGACGGTGAGGCCGTGCTCGGTCATCTTGCGAATGAGGCGCGTCAAGCCCGCCGTCTCCTCGGGGTTGATGCCCGCGGCGGGTTCGTCGAGCAGGACGAGGTTGGGGTTGGTTGCGAGCGCGATGGCGATCGACACGCGCTTTTGCGCTTCCTGGGTCAGCATCGCCACCGGCCTCGGGTCGTTCGGCCCTAGGCCCACGAAGTCCAAGGCCCACGAGGCGCGCTCGCGCGCCTCGTTCTCCTCCCTTTTCAGGCGTGACGTGCGTAAGATCGCGTCCCACACGCCGCTTCTGCCTCGCAGGCGCGTGCCGAGCAGGACGTTTTCGATGATGGGAAGCTCTTTGAAGAGGCTCGTCGTCTGGAACGTCCGGGCGATGCCGAGCTTCGCCATTTCGTGCGCGGGTACGCGCGTGACGTCCTGTCCGCGCCACAAGATGCGGCCCGACGTGGGCTTGTAAAAGCCGCTCAGCAAGTTGAAGAAGGTGCTCTTGCCCGCGCCGTTGGGGCCGATGACGGCGTTGATGGCGTTCGGCGTGACGCGGTAGTTCACGCCCGACACGGCTTGAAGGCCGCCGAAGGCGATGCCGAGATTCTCGACTTGCAGCAAGTCGGTGTTCGGGGAGGACGTCATCATCCCTCCTTTCCGGCGGGCGCGGGCGTCGCGCTCGCTCGCGGTCGGCGTGACTTCAAGGTGCTTCGGATCCACAAGCCCATCAGACCGTGCGGCGCGAAGAGGACGAGCAAGACGAGCAGGGGGCCGAAGATCAGCAATTGGTACTGCTGGAATCCCTGCAGGAACTGCAAGGCGATCGTGACGACGAAGGTGCCGATGACGGGCCCCGTGAGCGTTCCGATTCCTCCGACGATGACGAACAGCAGAATCTGGAAGGTCTGGTTGGGACTCGTGATGGCGTACCCGAGAAAGCCGAGGTACGAGGCGTAAAGGCCGCCCGCGAGGCCCGCGAGGGCCGTGGACAGCATCAAGGCGCGCTGCTTGTGGGCGTACACGTTGATGCCGCTGGCGCGTGCGAGGTCCTCGTTGGAGCGGATGGCGACGAAACTCCGGCCGGTCGGCGAGCGTACGACGACCGACACGACGTACAGCGCGACGATCAAGGCGAGCAGCGCGAGGTAGTAGAAGCCGGGCGAACTTCCCTCCAGTTCCAGCCCGAGAAGCGGCGGGGGAGGAGGAACGCCGTTGAGGCCGTCGCGTCCGCCCGTGAGGTCCGTCCAGCGCTGAATGATGCTCGTGACGATGATGCCCGCCGCCAGCGTGAAGATCGCGAAGGCGTCGTGTCGGGTGCGAAACGCGATGAGGCCGAACAGGTAGCCGAGCACGGCGGTGATGACGACGCCCACCGGAAGGGCCAGCCAGAAGTTCCAGCCTTGCTTGAACGTCAAGATGCCCACGGCGTACGCGCCGATGCCGAAGAACGCGGCGTGCGCGAGGTTCAGCAACCCCGTGAAGCCCAGCAGGACGTTCATGCCCGTCGCGGCGATCGACCAGATGAACGCGACGATCAGGACGTCGAGGTAGTAGGCGTTCTTCGTGATGAAGGGAATGACGGCGGCGACGATCAGCATGACGAGCAGGGCGGCGCGCGAGTGGGTCTTCGTGAACATCTCGTCACGCTCCCTTGGCGAACAGACCGCTCGGCTTCACGGTGAGGACGATCACGAGCAAGGCGAAGCCGATGATCTCGGCGAAGTCCGGGCTGAGGCCGACGGCGCTTCCGTACGCGGCCGTGAAGGTCTCGGCGAGCGCGAGCAGATACCCGCCGATGATCGCGCCGGGCACGCTGCCCATGCCACCGAGGATGATGATCGCGAAGGCTTTGAGGTTCACGACGTCGCCCATCGTCGGCGAGACGAGGTTGATGGGCGCGATGAGGGTCGCGGCGACGGCGGCCAGACCCGCGCTGATGGCGAAGGTGAGCATCGACACGCGGTCGGTGTTGATGCCGACGAGACGCGCGCCTTCACGGTTTTGTGCCATGGCCTCGATCGTCGCGCCGGTGACGGTGCGCTTCAGGAAGTAGTACAACGCCAGCATCACGACGACGGCGCCCGCGATCACGAGCAGACGCTGCACGGTGACGCTCGCCCCGGCGATCGAGACGACGCCGCCGAACGGGCTTTGCATCACGCGAAATTCCGGTCCCCAGATGGCCTGGGCGCCCGCTTGGAAGAAGAACAGCAAGCCGATCGCGGCGATCATCGCTTGCACTTGTGGCTGGCCGCGCAGCGGATGGAACACCAGGCGCTCGATGACCACCCCGAGCAGGGCGAGCACGAGTCCGGACAAGATCAGCGCGAGCAGGTAAGGCACGCCGAACTGTGTGAGGAGTACGAAGGTCAGGTAGGCGCCCAGCATGTACAAAGCGCCGTGCGCGAAGTTCGGGATTTTCAAGACGCCGTACACGAGCGTCAAGCCCAAGGCGACGAGAGCGTACACGCTTCCGAGGGCGACGCCGTTGACAAGTTGTTGCAGGAAGAACTCCATGAGGCTCCCTTCTGCCTTTCTTGGAAGCGTTCGCGTCGACGGTGACGTCGACGCGAACGCTTGTTCGTTCGAGTTCGATCAGCGGTTGGCGTTCAGGGGCATGATGCGGCCGCTTCTGAACAGCGCAATTTGCAGTTGGCTGTTGAGCTGGCCGCGTTCGTTGATGCTGGCGGGACCGAACAACTGCTGGCTGGCTTTGAGCGTGCGCGCCGCTTGAGGCATGGCGGCCCGAATCGCGGACGCGTCGGTCGTCGTTCCGGCGATCTCCATGGCGCGCGCCACCATGTACAAGCCGAGGTAGTTGAGGGCAGGCTCGGCGGTCGCGACTTTGTTGTCGAAGACCTTGGCGTACTCTTTGATGAAGCGTTGAGCGCCCGCCGTGCGGTAGTCACCGACGGGCAGGACGCCGATGGAACCGTTGAGTTGAGTGGTCGACGCGATGGCCGTCATCTGCTCGAACTTCGCTTGGTCCATCACCATGAAGCCGCCCTTGTAGCCTTGCTCGCGCGCCGCCTTCACGACGAGAGCGGTGGGCTGCGACGGCCCGCCGATCAGCATGACGTCGGGCTTGTCGGCGAGGGCGCGCGTGACGGTCGGGTTGTAGTCGGTGGTGGTGTTGTAATCCACGCCGTAGTTCCCGACGACCGTGCCGCCCTGCTTTCGCCACTCGGCGCTCATGGCGTCGGCCCACGCCCGGCCGTAAGCGCTCGTCGTGGCGAGCAGGCCGAGACGCTTGCCGTACTGCTTCATCATCGTCTTGGCGAACGGCGCGAGGTACTGATCGAAGGTCGGCGGAAGCGTCACGGTCAAGGCGTTGTTGGCGGAGACGACGCTCGGATCGGACGAGTACGCCATGAGGAGGAACTCGGGGTTGCGCGTGTTGAACGCTTGGACGGTCAGGATGCCGCCCGCGTGCGGAACGAAGATGACGGGCGTGTTGTTCTGCTGGAGCAGTCGGCGAACGTTCGTCGCGGTTTCGTTGGGAAGGTACCGATCGTCGAGCGACACGAGGTTGAGGCGGTACTTCTGGCCTTTCACGGTGATGCCGCCCGCCTTGTTGATCTCGTTCACGGCCATTTCCAGGCCGGACTGAACGTCCTTGCCGTAGAAGGCGGCGGCGCCCGAAAGCGGCCCGGAGTACCCGATGTTGACGACGTTTTGAGCGGTGGCTTGGGCGACGGCGAGCAGAGCGGACAGGGCAGCGAAGCGCACGAGCTTTTTCACGACAGTGACCTCCGAACAGAGAGTTGGCGAACGACACGCCCAGGGGCGTGACACGACGTATGCGACCGCGGTCAGGCAAGCCTGACCAAAGACGAAGAATGTTCTGTAGCTCGCATCTTACAACGATCGTTCACCCGAACGTGAGGGGATGCCACAAACTCGAAGGTTCGCTCACCCCGAGCGCCAAGAGACCGGCACCGGAAGGCCAACGCGCGAGTGACGACAGAAAAGCCCCGCGCCGAGGAGGCGCGAGGGGTTAGGGTGCGGGAGGCTACGAAAGCTTCGCGGCGATCAAGGCCGCCACGCGCGCGTTGTTCTTCACGAGCGCGATGTTGGCTTGCAAAGAGCGTCCCTCGGTGATCTCGACGATACGCCCCAAGAGGTACGGGGTGGCGTCCTTGCCGCTGATGCCCGAGGCGCTCATGTCGGCGAGCGCGCGTTCGATGTGGGGGGTGATGTCCGAAGCGGGGATCTCGTCCTCTCCGGGGATGGGATTGGCGATCAGAACGCCGCCTTCGAGACCGAGATCCCACTTCACGCGCAGCATCTCGGCGACTTCTTGAGGCGTGTCGAGGCGCAGAGGAGCGGCGAACCCGCTTTCGCGCGAATAGAACGCGGGAAAGCGGTCGGTGCCGAAGCCGACCACCGGCACGCCGAGCGTCTCGAGCTTTTCCAGGGTGAGGCCGATGTCGAGGATGCTCTTGACGCCCGCAGAGACGACGGCGACGTTCGTCGTGGCGAGCTCGGTGAGGTCCGCGCTGACGTCGAAGGTCTCCGCCGCGCCACGGTGGACGCCGCCCGTGCCGCCCGTGGCGAACACGTGGATTCCGGCGAGCGCGGCGATTCGCATCGTCGTGGCGACCGTCGTGGCGCCGTGCGCTTTCTTCGCTACGATCACCGGCAAATCGCGGAGACTGACCTTCGTGACGCCCTTGTCCGTTCCGAGGAGTTCGAGTTCGTCGGGTGACAAGCCCACCTTGAGGCGACCGTTCAAGATGGCGATCGTGGCGGGCGTCGCGCCGTTGGCTCGAACGACGTCCTCCACTTCTCTCGCCGTTCGCACGTTCTGCGGATACGGCATGCCGTGAGAGATGATGGTGCTTTCCAAGGCGACGACGGGCCGCCCTTGCTCCAGGGCCGCTTTGACTTCGAGCGTGAAATCGATTCGCGAATTCATGACGTGGCTCCTTGCAGGCGCTCCCGAAGCGCTCGAGGGCTCAGGAGCGGTGAGACGGTGTGCTCGCTTTCCAAGGTGAGCGAGGCGGCGGCGTGCCCGGACCGCGCGGCGTCCTCGGGAGACGCGCCGAGCAGCAGAGCATGAAGATACCCCGCGAGACTCGCGTCCCCCGCGCCTGTCACGTCCACGACCCGTGTGGGAAAGGCGGGCAGCCAGGACGCTTCGCCCTCGACGGACAGGAAACCGCCTCGCGCGCCGAGTCGGACCCAAACGCGCTCCACGCCGAGTTCGTGCAACGCGTTCGCGGCCGAAGGCAAGTCCGACTCGCGGACCGTTCGTTCGACGAGCACTTCGAGTTCCTCGCGGTTCGGCGTGACGAGGTGGATGGAACGGCGGGTTCGCAAGACGCTTCGGACCTTCACGGCTTTCGGGACGCTGACAGGATCGAGGACGACGGGAATGCCGCGCTCGCCCGCGATGTCCACGAGGGTCCGCAAGGTGTCCTCGCTCGAGTTGCCGTCCGCCACGAGAACGCGCGCGCCTTGCAAGACGAGTCGTCGCGCACGCAGGAAGTCGCCGGAGAGTTCGCCCGCTCGGTCCATGGCGACGACGGCGATCACGAGTTCGCCGCTCGGATCGAGGACCGCCGTGTACGTGCTCGTCGGGGCGTCCGTGCGAAGGACGTGCGTGAAGTCCACTCCGAGCGCACTCGTTCGCGCGATGAGCTCGTCGCCGAGGGCGTCTCGCCCGACGGCTCCGAGGAATGCCACGTCCACGCCGAGCCTCGCGAGGTTCTCGGCGACGTTGCGCGCCACGCCGCCGAGGCTCGTGGACGCTCGTCCGGGATTGCTCGTTCCCATCACCGAGGGCGCGTGCAAGGTGAGCTTTTGGTCCACGATCGCGCCGCCCACCACGACGACAGAAGGAAAAGTCACGCTCCAGTCAACTGCGTGGCCGCGCGTTTTGGCAAGTGGTACGGACAGCACGTGAACTTCGAAGCATCGAGCGGCTTCGTCCTGCTGACCCGGGCGCGTGGACGGGATGGCGCGGCGCCCCCGTTTCCGTCTTGAAATTCTGAGCCGAGTCGGCGGCCGATGTCGCTCTTCGCCGTCTTGAACGTTCTGGCGCTCCTGCCCGTGGACGCCGCCGGAACCGACTCGAGGCGCCGCGCTGGACGTCAGGTGTTCGCTTGTCGACCGGCCAAGGTGGCCGCCCACTCTTCGGGCGTCGCACGAGGCGGTTGATACCCGGTTTCGAGCAGGTCGCCGAGGAAGCTCGTCAAGCCGCCCCACGCGCCCCAATTCGTCACGCCGAGTTCCGCTCGCAAGCTCTCGACGGCTTCACGGCATTCCGAACGCCACGCCTTCACGGTGGCGGTCGCGTCGGGATCGTCGAGGGCCGCGGCCTCGAAGACGAGCGGTGCGTGCGAGGCGTACCACGCGGCTCCCTGGCCCCTCGCGGCGTCGACGACCGACCGAACCGAGTCGAAGCGCGTCCGTAGAAGCGCCGCGAGGGGCGAGGAGTCGTTCCAACGTGCCAGTCCGAGCTGCATCGCCTTGAGGCCCAAGGCGGCGCCGCTCGCGGTTTCGAGGGGAAAGCCGTACCCGAGGCGCCGTCCCGTCTCGCCGTGCTCGCCGCGCCCGAGGACGATGACGCCCGTTCCGACGATGAGAAGCACGCCCGGCATCCCACCGAAGTAGGCCCCGAGGGTGAGTTGCGCGTCGGATTGCGCGGTGAAGGACGCGAAGCCGTGCGGCACGGAGAAGAGGGCGGCCTCGTCGACTGGTGTGGCGAGGCCCGCGATTCCCGCGTGGACTCGGCAGTGCGCGAAGTCCACGCGGGAATCGGCGTTTCGGATGGCGTCGTGAATGGCCGTCATGACGCCCGCGGGTCCGACTTGCCGGAGGTTGCCGCCGCCCGCGCGGCCGCGCGCGATGACTTCGCCGTTTCGCACGACGACGGCGCGCGCGCTCGTGCCGCCCACGTCGAGGCCGACGTGCAACGTCACGTCAGGGCGCGGCGCACGTGGCCGCCCGCCGCGTCGAGGAGGCGTTGCGCTTCGGCGGTGTCCACGCTCCGCAGAAGGCTCACGACCGACACGGCGACGCGGAACCCGGACGCTTCGAGGGCGGCGCGCGCCTCGGTCTCGGACGCGTTCGTGGCCGTCACGACGAGACGCACGGCGCGCTCGCGCAATTTGGCGTTCGTGGGACGCACGTCCACCATGAGGTTGCCGAGCACCTTTCCGAGCCGCACCATGACCGCGCTGGAGAAGGTGTTGAGGGCGATTTTCTGAGCGGTTCCCGCTTTGAGGCGCGTGGAACCCGAGATGACTTCGGGGCCGCTGTGCAGGCACACGCCGACGTCCGCTTCCGTCAGGAGGGGGGTGCCGGGATTGTTCGCGAAGGCGATCGTGAGGGCGCCGACGGCCTTCGCGTACCGAAGGCCCGCGAGGGCGTAAGGCGTCGTGCCCGACGCGGCGATCGCGATGAGAACGTCATCCGCGCTCAGCTGGACTTGCCGAAGGTCGAGGACGCCCGCTTCCTCGTCGTCCTCGGCGCCTTCACGCGCTTCCCACATCGCCTCGCGCCCGCCCGCCAGAAGGGCGACGGCGCGCGACGGTGGCCAAGAGAAGGTCGGAGGCAACTCGGCGGCGTCGAGGCACGCGAGCCGTCCGCTCGTGCCCGCCCCGACGTACACGAGGCGGCCGCCGCGCGCGAGGAATTCGGCGGCGAGGTCCACGGCGCGCGAAAGGTCGTCGCTCGCGTCGCGAACGGCGGTCACAGCGCGGGCTTGGTCTTCGAGGAGGGCCGCGACGACGCCGTTCGTGGAGCGCAAGTCGAGGTCGCGGTACTGTTCGCTGAGTCGTTCGGTGTCGAGCAAGGTCATACCCCTCTCCCGAGGGCGGCGTGAACGGCGTTGGCGAATCGGCGCCGCAAGTGGATGATGTCGTCGCCCGTGTGCCGAGTGGGATGCACGCGGTTCGTGAGCAGGACGACGGCGTAGCCGCGCTGTGGCTCGATCCATACGCTCGTGCCGGTGAAGCCCGTGTGGCCGAACGCTTGAGGAGACGCGAGGTCGCCTCCGCTGCACGTCGGATGCCCGAGGATCCACCCGAGACCGCGCGGACAACCGTTGGCCTCGTGACTCCAGGGCCTCGCCACGAGGCTCCTCGTGGGCTCGCTCACGAGGTCGGTGAGCCACGCTTGAGCGGCGCGGGCGACGTCACGAAGGGTGCCGAACGCGCCCGCGTGGCCCGAAACGCCGCCGAGGGCGTAGGCGTTCTCGTCGTGGACTTCGCCGTTCAGGACGCGGCCACGCCACGGGCAGCGCTCCGTCGCGACCGTCGGTCCGCTCGGGCGGTACGTGACGAAGCCGCGTTCCTCGGCCAATTCGTCGAGGGCGCGGCCCGTGAGCCGCTCGGTCAGCAGTCCGAGCAGCATGAAGCCGAGGTCGGAATACAGCAGTCGCTCGCCCGGCGCGGCCTCGAGCGGCGTTTGCAGGACGCGCGCGAGCAAGGTCGCTCGGTCGGTGGGGTGCGTGTAAAGGGGCGCCCAGGCGGGCAATCCGGACGTGTGCGCGAGAAGGTGGGCGATCTTGGCGGTGCCGACGCTCGGTTCGACCATCCAGCCCGCCTCGGGCAAGTGCAGGCTCAACGGGTCTTGCAAGCTGAGCCGTCCTCGTTCGAGCAAGCGCAGCACTTCCGGCAAGGTCACGAGGACTTTCGTGAGGCTCGCGAGGTCGAAGGCATGGTTGGCCGTGAGGAGCTCGTTCGTGTCGAGGCTCGCCACGCCCAGGTACTCTTCGCGCAAAATGCCGTTTGGCGTGACGACCGCGGCGGCGACGGCGGGCATCGGCACGGCCTTCAGGAGGTCGAAGGCCGCGCCCAGATCGACGGCTCGCGTCACCGCGACCCCGTGTCGGCCGCGTCGCGCAAGGCGTCGCCGAAGAAGTTGTACGCGAGGACCGACAAGGCGATGAAGGCGCCGGGCCACAGCAGCCACGGGTACAAGCCGAACGCTTGGATGCCTTGGTCGTACGCGTCGCGGAGCAGCAGGCCCCACGAGCTCATCGGCGCCTTGATGCCGAGGCCGAGGAAGGACAGCGCGCTTTCCCCGAGGATGTAGCCGGGCAAGGCGAGCGTGGCAGTCACGACGAGGATCGACGAGAGGTTGGGAACGATGTGCCTCAGGATGACGCGCAAATCCGAAGCTCCGACGGCTTGCGCGGCCGTGACGAACTCCACTTGCCTCGCGGCGAGCACTTGGCCGCGCACGACGCGCGCGAGGCTCGCCCATCCGATGAGGGCGAGAACGGCCACGATGCCGAGGTAGACCCAGGTGGAAGGCCACTTGGCGGGCACGAGCGCGGCGAGCGCCATCAAGATCGGGAGCCTCGGGAAGGACAGCAGGACTTCCACGAAGCGCATCAGGAGGTTGTCGACCCAGCCGCCGTAGTAGCCGCTGATGCCGCCGACCGTGACGCCGATGAGAAACGAGATGAGGATGCCGACGATCCCGACGGTGAGGCTGATTTGCGATCCGACGATGGTCCGCGAAAACAAGTCGCGCCCGATGGAGTCGGAGCCGAAGAGGAACATGCTGCCGCTCTGAACCCCGAAGAGGTGCAGATTCGTCTTGAGGCCGAGGAAGTTGTGTTCGTCACCGCGCACGAAAAAGCGGATCGCGAGCGGCTTCGTCTTGTCCTCGGCGTAGCGGCTCACGAACGTGACGGGGTCGCGCTCGCGCTTCACTTCGTACACGAAGGGGCGCGTGAGTCGACCGTCGTGGAAGAGGTGGACGCGTTGCGGCGGTTGGTACGGATTGGACGCGAACTGCGTGGCGACGCTGTAAGGCGCGATGAAGCCGCCGAACAGGGCCATGATGTACAGCAGGACCAAAATCCATCCTCCGACGACGCCGAGGCGGGACTTGCGGTAGCGCCGAAACGCCATTTGAAGGGGCGAGAGCACTTTGACGCTTTCCTCTCCCCGCGCAGGAGAGGGGGTGGGAGTGATCGGGACGCTCATGCGCATCCTCCGCCGAGCAAGGCCGCCCGCTCTTTCGAGGGTGGAAATCGACACGTTCTGTGGCTCATGAGTACCTCACTCTGGGGTCGGTGAGGGCGAGGGCGATGTCGGCGAGGAGGTTGCCGATGAGCAGCAAGGTCGCCGACAGCATCAGCATCGTGAGCGCCACGTACTGATCCTTGTTGATGAGCGACTCGTACAGAATCGGACCGATGGTGGGCAAGTTGAGCACGACGGACACGATGATCGTTCCGGAGATGAGGGCGGGCAAGCTGAGCCCGGCCAGCGAGATGAGAGGGTTGATGGCGTTGCGAACCGCGTGTCGCCACACGACGACGCGGGGCGCGAGGCCCTTGGCTTTGGCGGTGCGAACGTAATCTTGGGACAACACGTCGAGGGTGGAGGCGCGCATTTGGCGCATGACGCTCGCGACGCCTTCGAGGCCGAGGGCGAGCAGCGGAATCCACAAGTGCCCGAGGGTGTCGAGGATCTTGCCCCACGAGAGTGGCGCGCCGATGTAGTCGGGCGAATTCAGACCGCCGACGTTCGTGCCGCCGAAGCGCAGGACGAGCGCGATGAGAAAGAGCGCCGCGAGGAAGTCGGGAATGGCGAGTCCGAAGTATCCGAAGAAATTCGCGGTCTGCGCGCCGATGCCGCGGCGGTTGAAGGCGGTGTAGATGCCGAGCGGCACGGCGATGAGCCATGACAGCGCCAGCGACAAGCCCGAGATCAGGACGGTCACGCCGAGCGGTTCGAGGATGAGGGTAGCGACGGGTCGGTTCTCGTCGAAGGAGTAGCCGAAGTCGCCGCGCGACACGACGCCCCACAGCCACTTCGCGTACTGCATCCAGGCGGGGTCGTTGAGGCCGAGTTGCTGCGTGAGTCGCTCGACGGTTTCTTTCGTGAAGCGCGGGTCTTCGAGGAACTGGTCGGTGTAGCTGCCCGGCTGTAGCTTGATCACGACGAAGCACACGACCGAGATCAGCAGCAGCGTCGGGATCATGCCGAGCAAGCGACGAACGGTAAAGATCAGCATAGAAGGCCCTCCGGCAATTCACCCCTCTCCCCGAGCGGGAGAGGGGCCGGGGGTGAAAAGTCAGAACTCAGCGCTGCGAGATGAGCGGCACGGGGTTGTAGCCGGGGATGACGCCGAGGGTCCAGATGTAGTTCGTGAAGGTGTTGGAGACCACGCCGATGTTCTCGGGCTTCGCGATGGGAATCACCGGCAGGTTCTGCGCGAAGATGATTTGCCAGCGTGTGTAGACGGCCTTGCGGCGGTTGGGGTCGGTGACCGTCGCGCCTTGGTTGAAGATGTTGTAAATTTCCTTCTCCCAAGGGAACATCTTGGCGACGTTCGGGGTGCCGCCGTCCGTGGCGGGCTGCAAGGAGCGGTGCCAGTAGTACAAGGCGCCGCCCGGTTGCCAGATGGGCTTGCGAAGCTCGGGATCGGGTTGGTCGCCGAAAGCGTGCAGGATCGCTTCCCAGTTTCCGCTTTGGCCCGTGGAGAGCAGCGTGGAGACGAGCACGCCCTTGAGGTTGACCTTGATGCCGAGGCTCT
Source organism: Deinococcus yavapaiensis KR-236 (assembly GCF_003217515.1). NCBI lineage: Bacteria > Thermotogati > Deinococcota > Deinococci > Deinococcales > Deinococcaceae > Deinococcus > Deinococcus yavapaiensis. The sequence goes on from NZ_QJSX01000006.1 coordinate 125,131, forward strand.
TGAGGTCGTTTTGGATGATGGAGGCCATCGGGGGGTACACGGCCGAGTCGGTGCCGTAGGTGAGGTCGAACTCCAGCGGCTTGCCGGGAGCGATGAAGCGTTGGCCGCCCGCGCCGACCTTGAGGCCCATCGCGTCGAGAGCGTCCCCGGCGGCCTTGAGATCGAAGGAGCCCAGGAAGCGCTTGGTGTTCGTGTAGAACGACGAGATCGGCGCGACGCCGTGGCCGGGAAGGCTGGCGAGGCCGTTGTAGATCTGGTCGATGATGCGCTCGCGGTTCAAGGCGGACTGCATGGCGCGCCGGAAGCGGACGTTGCTGAAGACCTTGGCGAGATCGGGGTTCTTGGCGTCGAAGTTGAACGCGAGGAAGGGCGGCGATCCGAACAAGGCGGGCGAGCGCACGACCTTGAAGGGCGCCCCGGCGACTTCACGCTGCTTGAGATCCGGGAATTGGGCGCCGGAGATGTTGAGCTGATCGACGTTCTTCGCGAGGAACGCGGCGACTTGCGCTTGCGGATCGCGAATGACGAGGTACTCGAGGGTGTTGAGGTACGGCAACTTCACGCCTTTGGCGTCGACCTTCCAGTAATTGGGGTTCTTGACGAGCGTGACCTTTTGGCCGGGCGTGTAGCTTTGCAGCTTGAACGGGCCCGTTCCGACGACTTCGCTGGCGTCGACGTCCGTCGGCCAGGCGTTGTTGATGTCGGCCGCCTTCGCGCCGCCTTCTTGCGAGAAGCGCAGAAGCTTGTGCTTCGGCATGATGGGGGTGCGCAGTTGCTGCAAGAAGGCGGGCGCGGCGCGCGCGAGGGTGAAGCGCACGGTGTTGGGGTCGAGCGCCTCGACCTTGACCTTCTCGCCGCCGATGGTGAAGTTGGCGACGTCGCCCGCGCGGGCTTCGGGATTCATGATGACTTGGTTGAACGTGAAGACGACGTCGGCGGCGGTCAGGTCGCGTCCGTCGGACCACTTGGCTTCGGGGCGCAGCTTGAAGGTGTAGACGCGGCCGTCCGACGAGACCGTCCACGATTCGGCGAGGGCGGGCTCGATCTTGTAGTTCTGCAGGTTGTACTCGATCAGACCGTCGAACAACTGATTGGAGATCGTTTGGAGGTTGGAGTCGATGGCGCCGTAGTAAAAGAGGCTGCGCGGGTTGTCGCCGAGCACGAGGGTGTAGGTGCCGCCGGGCTTGCCGGACGCCACGCCGAGCGCCGTGTAGGCGGGCATCTTCTTGGGCGCGGCGAGGGCCGCGCCGGTCAAGAGGGCGAGGCTCGCGAGCATCAGGGTTCCGCTTCGCTTCATAAGATCCTCCGGGGAAAGCAAGATTAAGAACCACTATAAGACCAGTTTGAAAGGCTTGCAAGAGACCTCGCTCGTGAGCCGCGAAGTTGGGTAGTCTCTGTCGAGAATGGAGCCCGTGTGCGTCGCATTCGACGCACACGGTGTCCTGTCGCTCGCGAAGCGTCTGTGGGAGAGGTATTAGTGGTATGCTAATGGTTACATGGCCGCTTTGCCTTCGTCCTTCTCGCTGAGCCTCGACGGATCGAGCGCCACTCCCGCCTATCTGCAAGTCGCGCGGGCGGTGTCGCAACTCATCGAGAGCGGGACGTTGCCGGAAGGAACGGCGCTGCCGAGCGAGCGCGACCTCTCGGCGCACCTCGCCTTGTCGCGGGTGACGGTACGGCAAGCGCTTCGCGTGCTCGAAGAGCAAGGCTTGGTCGTGCGGCGGCAAGGCTCGGGCACCTTCGTCGCGCCGAGGCGCATCGTGCAGCCGTTGTCGGTCCTGACGGGCTTCAGTGAAGACATGCGCGCGCGCGGCCTCGTGCCCGGCGGGCGCGTGCTGAGCTTCGAGATGGGCCGACCCAGCCCGCAAGAAGCGATGAATCTCGGACAAAGCCCGCTGCTCGACGTCGTGCGCCTGCGGCGTCTGAGGATGGCCGACGGCGAGCCGGTCGCCATCGAAACGAGCGTGCTGCCCGCGCGCTTGCTCGACGGCGCGCCTCGCGAGCGCTTGGAGCGCGGCTCTTTGTACGAACTGTTGCGCGAGCGCGGCTTCACCCCGGCCCGAGCGATGCAGCACTTGCGCGCGACCGAGGCGGACGAGGAAACGGCGGCCTTGCTGCACCTCGCGCCACGCGGCGCCGTTCTCGCGACGGAACGCGTCACGTGGGACGCGAGCGGCGGCGTGCTGGAATTCGCGCGTTCGCAGTACCGCGGAGATCGCTACGACTTCGTGGTGGAATTGCAGCATTGAAGCCGGGCCTTGAAATTCTGCTTAAAACATAATACGCTGCCTTCGAAGAGTGAGTCTTTACACTATTCTGGAGGTGTATTCATGATCGTCGAAGGAAAAGTCGTCGGATCGAGGGCCGTGTTCGATTCGGTTCCGCTTCACGTCCAGCGTTCGCCCGCCACGCTGCGAACGCTGCTCGAAGACCTCGTGCGCCAAGAAGTCGAACGCTTCAACGACCGCCAAGAACGCCAGACGCTGCTGCACGTCCTGAGCGAACGCCAACTCGTCGACGGCGCTTCGCGGGGCAAGGTCGTCTCGGGCGGGCAAGAGCAAGCGCAGCACGCCGCCGTCGACGACGCCGTTCACGTCGCCATTCGCGCCTTCCGAGACGGCTTGTACTTCGTCTTCCTCGACGAGCGGCAACTCGAAGACCTCGACGAGGAACTCCAAGTCACGAACGCCAGCACCTTGCTGCTGCTGCGCCTCACGCCCCTGGCAGGTGGTTGAATGACGGCCCCGTCGCTGCTCGAGGAACAGAGCGTGCCTTGGGAACCCGCCTTCGAGGCCGCCCTGCAAGACTTGCCCGCGTCCCAAAGCGAACTGCTGCACGAAGCCCGCGAGCTGTTCACGCGCGCCACGCTCCGCTTCGATCCGCGCCGCGAAGAGCGCGTGCGCGCCTTGTACGAAGGGGTGCACGCGCTCGCGCCCGAAGACCGCCTCGCCGTTTTGCGCGTCTTGTTTCCGCACTTCGCCGAAGTCGCCGACGCCGCGTACCGTGCCTTCCTCACGCGCCACCCTTACCAGCAAGGCTACGTTCGTCGCGCCTTCCGAGCGCCCGGTCACGCTCTTCACGTCACCCGCGCGGGTCAATGGTTGTTCACCACGTGGCGAGCCACCAACTCCTACCCGTATCCGATTTCGTGGTTCGCCGCGCACGCCGGACTCATGGAAGCCCGCGGCAGCGACCAGCTCGGCTACCTGCTCGCCGCCGCGCTCGACGAGGGAGACGACGACGTCTTCTCGATCCTGAAGCAAACGGCGTCGAGCGAGCATCCCGTCGCGCGCATGGGACGCCACGTCACGCGCGCCCTCCTTTCATCGCGTCGGCCCGACGCTCACGCGTTCGCGCGAAGCCTCCTGCTCGCCGCTCAACGCCAAGAAGGCTTGCGACAAGTCATCCTCGAAAGCGTCGACGAGGGAGATCCCGCCGCCCTCGCGTCGATGCTGCGCCTCGTGCTCGACGAGGACCTGCTGCGCTTCTCGTCCGTCGTGCGCGCCGTCGGCACGTGGCTCGCCCTCGCGTACGACGTCACGGACCTCAAGCTTCTGAAGGGCGTGCTTCGCGTCTTCGCGGACTTCCTCGACTCCGAGGAAGCCGCCGTGCGCGCCCTCACCGACGCCTCCGTACGAGACGCGTACCTCGCCTTGTTCGCCTTGTCGTACAAGGACGTGAGAATGGCCGTGGAGCACGCGCGTGTCCTGCTGGAGTCACCGGACGTCGAGCGCCGCTTCACCGGCGCGGCCTTCCTCGCGCAAGTCGGCTTGCCCGAAACGAGCTTCGCGGTCGAGCGGTTGCTCGACGATCCCGATCCGCGCGTCGGCGCGCTCGTTCTGAACGCCACGCGCGCCGAGCACTTCGACGCGCTCGAACGCTTCGCCGCCAAACTGGGAAGCGCCGAGCGCAAGGAAACGCTGCTGTTCGATTGGCTGGGTGCCGTCCCCCCAAAGACGGCCGCGCTCGACCTTCTGCCGACTCGCCTCGGCGACCGACCGCTCGCGCGCCTCGTGCCGCACCTCGGCGCCATGAGCACGTGGGCGAGGACGCAAGTGCTGCAACTCGCGCAGAAGCGCGCCGAAGCGAACGAACTCGACGCGGACGTGCGCGCCGCCGTCCTCACCATGCTGCAAGACCGCGTCGGCAGCGTCGGCGAAGCGGCCCTCGGCGTGCTCGACAAGCTCGACGTGACCGACGACGAGATCCTCGCCCTCGAAGCCCTGCTGACTCGAAAAAGCGCGAACTTGCGGCGCGGCGCGCTGAACTTGCTGCTCAAGCACGACGAACGCGCCCTCACAAGCGCGGGCCGCCTGCTGAGCGCAAAGAAGACCGAGCCACGCCTCGCGGGCTTGCAACTCGCTTTGGCCTTGCAGGAACGAGGACGCGACGTCTCGCCGCTCGTTCGCGACTTCACGCCCAAAAACGCCGGCGAAACCCAGTTGTACGAACGCCTCGTGACGCCCGAGACGAGCGCCACCCTCGAAAACGGCCTCGGCACCTTCGATCCCGCCAAGCTCGCCCCGATTCCCACCTTGCGGGAAGTGCCGAGAGACTACGCCGCCGACTTCCGGCGCGGACGTGACTTGCTCGCCTCGCTCGACGCCTTCGTGCACGATCGCCACGAAACGCCGATCGAGGGCATGACGTGGGACGGCACGACGACCTTGCTGCTCGGCCACCTGCGTTGGGTGAGCTCCGAACACATGCCCTTGCCCGACGAGTGGCGCCGCTGGTGGCGCGAGCGTCCCGACGCGCGCCAAGGCGACCTCGCGCGCATGCGCTGGGCCCTGCAGCCCTCGTTCGACGACCGCCCGCACGTGCTGTTCGGGAAAAAGCCCGACGTCGAGTGGCAGCACGGACCGCTCCTGACCGGCATCGTGTACTTCCTGTACTCGGAATTCGCGGGCGCGCTCGACCTCGAATTGTCGCTCGACGCCTTGCAAACGGCCCTCGCGCGCCTCGACCGAGACGCCAAGACCATCACCAACAGCGTGGGCTGGCTTCGAGACGTGCGCGACGGCATCTCCGACCTGCCCGTCGATACGTCCGACTTCGATGCTTGGCCGCACGACGTCTTCGAGCGCTGGTGGAATCTCGAGGTGTACCAAGACCGCGCCTTTCGCAACTTGCCGCGCCGCCGTCCGAGCATTCGCGTGATCGTCACGGCCATCGAGCGCGGCCTCGCGTCCGAACACGACTTGTACGATTTGCTGATCGGTCCCAGGGACCAGGAGCGCTCCTCGCGAAGCTTCGCCGACCTCGAGCGGTACTCGGGCCGCAAGCGCGACGAGCGCGTCTTCCAACACCCCTTGATCGACACGGCCTTGCAGAACGTGCGTCGCCGCGTCCTCGACGTCGAACTCGCCCGAGGTGACCTCGACACGCCCGCGACATCCGCCGCGCTCTCCTTGCGCTTCGTGCCGGGCGCGCCCGACGCGCTCAAGGCCCTCGCCGGGCTCGGCAACTTGCCGTTGGCGCGCGGTCACTCGTGGGGCAGCCAAAGCAAAGGCGCGTCGTTCAGTCACCTCGTGCGCGTCTCCTTCCCCACGCCCGACGACACGCCCGAAACGTTCGGCGCGCTGCGCGCCGCGCACGGCTTGTCCGAGGCGCGCCTCTTGGATCTCGCGATGTACGCTCCGCAATGGGCGAACCTCGTCGCGGCGAACCTCGGGTGGGACGGACTCGCCGACGGCGTGTACTGGTTGCACGCGCACACGAAGGACCGCGCTTGGACCGTCCCGGAAGACGTGCGCGAAGCGTGGGAGGCGGAAATCGCCGAGCGAACGCCGCTGAGCGCCGCCGACTTGCTCGAAGGCGCGGTGGACGTCGCGTGGTTCAAGACGACGTACGAGCGTCTCGGCGAAGCGCACTTCGAAACGCTGCTGAACTCGGCGAAGTACGCGTCGAGCAGTGGCGGCCACAAACGCGCGGGCCTCTTTCAAAGCGCGATTCTCGGCCGCGTCGCCGAAGACGACTTGCTCTCGGCGATTCACGACAAGCGTCACCAAGACTCCGTGCGCGCCCTCGGCCTGCTTCCCGCCGACGACGAAGCGCGCGTCGAGGCGCGCTACCGCGTTCTGCGCGACTTTCAGCGCGGCGCGAAAGCGTTCGGAGCGCAACGTCAGGCGAGCGAGACCCTCGCGGCCGCGATCGGCTTGCAAAACCTGGCGCGTTCCGCCGGGTACGCCGACCCGAGACGACTCGGCTGGGCGATGGAAGCGCGTGGCGGCAGCGACTGGAGGCTGAGCGCGAACGTCGAAGACGTCACCTTGCAAGTCGAGGTCGACTCCGAGGGGCTCGCACACCTGAAGGTCGAGAAGAACGGCCGCGCGCTCAAAGCCATTCCAAGCGCCTTGAAGAAGACGCCTGAGGTGATCGCCGTGCAAGCGACCCTCAAGGACTTGCGCGACAGTCGCGGACGCATGCGTGAAGCGTTGGAGGACGCCATGGTGCGCGGCGATCTCTTCGCGCCGAAGGAAGTGCGCGACCTCGCCCGTCACCCTGTCATCGCGCCGATGCTGCGCCGCTCGCTGTGGCTCGCGAACGAGCAGGACCTCGGACTGTGGAACGGCGACGTCCTCACGACCCTCGCGGGCGACGCGGAAATCGGCGAGCGAGCCTTGCGTCTCGCGCATCCGCACGACCTCTTCACGCGCGGCGAGTGGCGCGCTTGGCAAACGCGCCTCTTCGACGCGGGGCTCGCGCAGCCCTTCAAGCAAGTCTTCCGCGAGTACTATCCGCTCACGGCCGCCGAGCGCGGCGCGTCACGTTCGCTGCGCTACGAGGGACACAGCGTTCAGCCTCGTCAATCGCTCGCGCTGCTCAAGGGGCGCGGTTGGATCGGCGTGCCCGACGAAGGCATCCGCAAGACGTTCCACGCCGAGGGGCTCAACGTGTTCCTCGACTTGTTCGTGTCGCTCGGCACGCCGAACGACGTCGAGGGACTTCCGATGGGCGCCGTCGTGTTCGCCGACCGTGACAGCGGCAAGGTGTTGCCGCTCGAGGAAGTGCCGCCGCGACTGTTCAGCGAGGTCATGCGCGACCTCGACCTCGTCGTGAGCGTCGCGCACGTCGGCGGCGTGGACCCCGAGGCGAGCCGGTCGACCGTCGAGATGCGCGCGGCGATCGTGGGCGAGATGCTGCGCCTCTTGAAGCTCGACAACGTCCGCTTGGAGCATTCGCACGCCCTCATCGCCGGTCAGCTCGCGTCGTACAGCGTGCACCTCGGTTCGGGCGTCGTGCACCTCATGCCGGGCGGTGCGCTGTGCGTCGTGCCCGTGCACAACCAGCAGCAAGGCCGCATCTTCCTGCCGTTCGCCGACCCCGATCCCAAGACGGCGGAAGTCACGTCGAAGGTGCTGCTCTTCGCGCGCGACAAGCAAATTCAAGACCCGACGATCCTGGAACAACTCGCCTGACGTCTGCGAGGCGAGGCGCCGCTTCATGCGGCGCCTCGCTCGTATCATCACCTCATGCATCTCGTTCAAATTCTGCTGCCCCTCACCGACAACCTTGGGCGCGCCTTCGACGCGGCACTTTACCGAAACGTGCGGCACGAACTCACCGAGCGTTTCGGAGGGCTCACGGCGTACTCGCGCTCGCCCGCGTCCGGCTTGTGGAAGGAAGACGAACAGGAGACGGTGCGCGATGACGTCGTCGTGTACGAGGTCATGGCCGACGACTTGGACCGAAGGTGGTGGCAGACGTACCGAGAGAAGCTGCGGATGACGTTTCGGCAAGACACCTTGATCGTTCGCGCCCTCGAAATCGAACTGCTGTGAAGTCACTCGGGCGGACGCGTGATCTTGCCCGCCACGGCCGCCCGCGAAGCGCCCGTCGTGTGCGCGAGGACGTTCGGCCAGCCTTGCGCGGCGAAGTACCCGAGCACCGCGAACGCCGCCGCCTCGCGCACCGACGAGTTCCAGCCGCGCTCCTCGAAGGTCGCGACAGGAAGCGGCGACAAGAGCGTCTTCAAGGCGCCCATCAAGACGGGGTTGCGCGCCCCGCCGCCCGCCACGACGACCTCGTCGAGTCCGAGCGGCACCACGAACCGCTCGTAGGCGTCGGCGATGCTGCGCGCCGTGAAGGCCGTGACGGTCGCGGCGAGGTCGGGCAGCGAAAGCCCAGGGGCGTCGAAGCGTGACAAGTGCCAGTATTCGCGTCCCGTGGACTTCGGGGGGGCCGCGTCGAAGTACGGGTCTCGCAGCCACGTCCGCACGAGTTCCTCGTGAACGACGCCGCTCGCCGCGAGCCGCCCACCGTCGTCGAAGCGTCGCCCCGTCCGCTCGGCCACCTCGTCGATAAGGCAATTGGCGGGTCCCGTGTCGAAGGCCCGCACGCCTGCCGCGTCGAGGCTCGGCAAGTACGTGAGGTTCGAGATGCCGCCCAGGTTGTGCAGCGAGCGGCGCACGTCGGCCTGCGCGTACAGCACGCGGTCGGCGAAGGGCACGAGCGGCGCTGCCTGCCCGCCGAGCGCGAGGTCCGCCGGACGAAAGTCGGCCACGACGAGCTTTCCGAGCCGCGCGGCGATCACGGCCGCCTCGCCGAGTTGCAGCGTGGCCCGAGTGCGCCAGCCGCGAGCCTCGTCCAACGAGGGGATGTGATACACCGTCTGTCCATGACTCGCGACGAGGTCCGCGTCGGCCGCCAGGGGAGAGGCGGCGCGCGCGAATTCCTCGCCGAGCAGGAAGTGCAGTTGCGCGAGCTCGGATGTTCGCAAGTCGTCGCGCATCGCCCGTACGACGAGCGAGCGCACGTCGTCGGCGTACGGGGTGAACACGTGCCCGAGCACGCGCGCGCGAGGAACGCTTCGCGACAGCGGTGGCGGCGCGCCGCCTTCACCGAGGTTCGGCCACCGAGGCAACTCCAGCAGCACCGCGTCGATTCCGTCGGCGCTCGTGCCGCTCATGAGGCCCAACACCCGAGGAGAACGCGTGGTCATCGCGCCGACCCTACCACGAACGACCTCGAAAGCGGGCGGGGTACAGTGGCGTCATGCCGTTTCGCATTCGCCCCTACCGACCGGGGGATCTAGACGCGCTCTACGACATCTGCCTGCTCACCGGAGATTCGGGGCAGGACGCCTCGGGCCTCTACGAGGATCCGAAGTTGCTCGGTCACGTGTACGCCGCGGCGTACGGCATCTTCCAGCCCGAGTTCGCCTTCGTCGTCGACGACGAACTCGGCGTGGCGGGCTACGTCATCGGCGCGCTCGACTCGCGCGCGTTCGAGGCGACCTTGGAGCGTGAGTGGTGGCCGAACCTGCGCGAGCAGTACCCGAGGCCGACGAAGCCGAAAGAGGATTGGACGCCCGACGACCGCATCATCAACTTGTTGTACGGGCGGTCCGCCGGAGACGAGGCGCTTCTCGACGCGTACCCTTCGCACCTGCACATCGACTTGCTGCCGAGGGCGCAAGGCGGTGGAAACGGACGGAAGCTCATGCACACCCTCTTCGACGCGCTGGCGAGGGCGGGCTCGCCCGGCGTGCACCTCGGGGTGGGCGCGAGGAACACGCGGGCCGTCGGCTTCTACGAGCACATCGGGTTCGAGCGGCTCGCCGAGAAGCCCGGCTCGATCGTCTTCGGCATGAAGTTGCCTTTCGACGCCGCCCGGTAGACGCTCGGGACCCCTCGTCGGCCGACGGGTGCCGCTCGTCCCACGTCGTGATGGCGCCGAGGACGGAGCGAAAGGCGCGACCGCTCGGCGTCGATTCCTAGGAGTTGCGAGTCGGAAATTCTGACAGCACTGGCTTGAAGGCGGTCGCGCCGATGGCACCCAGGGCGCGAGATCGTCGAAGCGCCCCCGTCTTCCTCGTGTTTTCGTTCGGCTCGCTTCTTCTGAGCCTCGCCGTTCGGCGTATTGCACCGCTCTCTTCGAAAGAGCACTCTGGTGTTATGTCTGCGACATACTCGTCACCGTCGGACGCGCTGACACCCCAAGTTCGCCTGCTCACCCTCGTCGGGATCATGCTGGCGCTCCTCCTCGGCGCGCTCGACCAGACGATCGTCGCGACCGCCGGTCCCGCCATTCAGCGAGACCTCGCCATTCCCCCGAGCCTCTACACGTGGCTCACCATCGCCTACCTCGTCACGAGTACGGTCGTCGTTCCCATCTACGGCAAACTCGGCGACTTGTACGGCCGCAAGCCCGTCATCCTCTTCGGGCTCACGCTCTTTCTCGTCGCGTCCGTTCTGTGCGGCCTCGCCGGAAGCGCCACGCACCTCATCTTGCTGCGGGCCGTGCAGGGCCTCGGGGCGGGCGCACTCTTCACCACCGCCTTCGCCATCGTCGCCGACCTCTACCCGCCTGCCGAACGCGCGCGCGTCAACGGCGCGCTCGGCGGCGTGTTCGGCTTGTCGTCCGTCCTCGGCCCGCTCGTCGGCGGCGCGATCACCGACACGTGGTCGTGGCACTGGGTCTTCTTCGTGAACGTCCCCGTCGGTCTCGTCGCCCTCGTCTTCATCGCCACGCGCATGCCTTTGCTGCGAAACGCCAACGCCGGCGGTCGCGTCGATTACGCGGGCGCCCTGTGGCTGATCGTCGCGAGCGTGCCGTTGCTGCTCGCCCTGAGCCTCGGCAAGACCCATCCGCAACCCGGCGAAACCGCCTTCGCTTGGACGTCGTGGCCGATCCTGACGATGTTCGCGCTCTTCGCCGTCGGCCTCGCCGCCTTCATCGCCACCGAGCGTCGCGCGCCCGAACCCCTGCTCGACCTCGCGCTGTTCAAAAACCGAACCTTCGCCGTCGCGAACCTCGCCATCTTCGTCCTCGGCGCGGGCTTCCTCGCCAGCATCGTGTTCCTGCCGCTGTTCATGGTGAACGTCGTCGGATTGTCCGCCACGAACTCCGGACTCACCACCACGCCCCTCACCTTCGGCCTCATCGCGAGCGCCATCGTCGGCGGCGCTCTCACCACCCGCTTCGGACGCTACAAGCCCGTCATGCTCGTCAGCCTCGTCATCCTGCTCGCGGGCTTCGCGATCATGGGCTTCACCCTCACGTCCGGCAGCACGCAACTCGAAGTGACCCTCAAAATGATCGTCGTGGGCCTCGGGCTCGGCGCCGTCGTCAGCCTCTACTCCCTCGCCGTGCAAAACGCCTTGCCGCCCGAGCGCACGGGCGTCGCCACGAGCGCCGTCAGCTTTTTTCAGCAGATGGGTGGAACCGTCGGTCTCGCCGTTCTCGGAACCGTGTTCGCGGGCAACCTGCAAACGAACTTGACGGCCGCCGCCTCGAAGCTTCCGCCCGCCCTGACCGCCGAGCGTTCTCCTCGCCAAGCGAGCGGCACCTTCGACGCCCGCGCCGTACGCGCCGATCTGCGCGAATCCTTCGCCGATCAGCGCGACCTCTACACGGCCGCCTTGCGGAGCGGTGACGCGCACGCCGCCCGCGTGCTCGCCGCCTCGGCGAGCACGCCGAACGAAGCTCGCGTCCTCCTGACGAACGTCGCGAACGGAACCGCGCCGCGCGCCGCGCGCCTCGCCGCGCTACCCCCCACGCTGCGGGGCCTGGAGGCAGCCGAAGAGCGAGCCCTCGCTGACGTGACCCGCTTCGAGGGCAACTTCAAGGACGGCTGGACCGACGCGATCACCTTGATCTACCGCCTGGGCTTGCTCATCGTCGCGCTCGGCCTGCTCGTCACGGCCCTCCTTCCAGAGCTTCCCCTGCGAAAGGCCGATCCGAGCGAAGCGCCTACGATCATGGGCTGAGGGTCGTCCTTTCGCTCGACGGTGCCCTGTTCACCGCTGAGAAGTGACGCCAAAAGGAACGGCCCACCCGCGGCGCGTCAGGAAAGGGTGGTCAGGAGCATTCCGCCAAGCGGAATGCTCCTGACCACCTTGCACGCTTCCGGCATAGTGCCGAGGAGAGATCGCGTCAGCCCTTCCCGCGCCGGAAACGAGGTGCACGGCGAGGGGGACATTCACCTTCAACCGTCCCGCCTGCGAACGAGCTGATGTCACAACACCAGAACTCCCTCACGACCGAGCTCAGCGGCCTGCAGGACCTCGGAGCCCTGAAGCGTTGGGCTTCCCCACCGCCCCGACTCGAATGGGAGATGTGCCCCAGCGAAGCTCTCGGCCTTCGCGCACTCAGGCTGACGTCAGGCGCGCTGAATCGAAGTTCTGACGGAGGTCGTGTCGAGCGCCCGGTCGAGTAGTTGCAGGAACTGCCGAGTCGCCACTCCCCAGTTCAGCACCTCGTCGTACGCGTCGCGCGCCGTGCGACCCAGTGCCGTGAGGACCGTGCGGTCGGTCCACAACACCGCGAGGCGCTCCGCGTACGCCTCTCCCGGGACGCCCGCAGGGAGGAGCGTGCCGTTCACGCCTTCGCAGACGACGCTGCTCATACCGCCGACATTCGCGGCGACGACCGGCACGGCGAACGCGTTCGCTTCGCCGACCACCATCGGCGTGCAGTCTGCGCGCGAAGGAAGCAGCAGCACGTGCGCGTCCGCAAGGAGCGCGTCGAGTCGAGCGCGACCCGACGGGGTGTTCTTGCTGAGGAAGCCTTCCCAGCGCACGAAAGGTATGTCCTTCGCGCCGTCCGGGGGAGAAACGCCGACTATCGTGAGGGTGGCGGGCACGCCAAGGTCACGGAGGACCGTGAGGGTCCGCACGGCCGTGTCGCCGCCCTTGCGGTCCCAGTGCATTCCCATCCACAGCAGGCGCAACTCGCGGGTCGAGCGCGCCGCGAGAAGGTCGAGGGCGACGGACCTCGCCGGTGGAAGGTCGAGGTTGGCGCCGAACGGCACGACCTTCACCCGTTCGTTCGGCACGCCGAAGTCCTGCTGCGCGGAATCGGCGGCCCACGTGCTGGTGTACACCGCCTGATGGCAGCGTGACAGTGCCTGCGCGTCCGCCATCCAACCGCGGGCGATGCTTTCGGCGCTCACGTTCGTGAAGTTCGGGTACGTCTGGTGAAGCAGCGCGTACGTGGCGTCCGTCCACAGGAACGCCGGAATTCGAGTGTCCAAGTTCGCGAGGACCAGGGGAGTGACGCACAGCAGGGCGTCCGGTCGGACGTCGCGCAAGGCTCGCTCGACCTGCCGGGCGTACCCTTCGGTGGCACGGGGCGTGCTGTCGAGGTGGTAGTGCTGCGCCACCCGGGCGTACCTGGCGTGCTGCCGGCGCTCGTGATCCCCGACGTCCATGACGAGGGGACTGATGGGAATGACTTCGACGTCGTACGTTTCGAGGGCTCGCAGCAGGGAGCGTGGCGTGCCGGACCACGTGTGCGCGTCGCGCACGTCGAGAGGGTGCGCGAAGGCGAGGCGCGGCCGGCGGGGCACCTCCTCACGTTACACATCCACGCCCCCTCGTGTCGAGGGGCGGGCAGGGGAGAAGGCGGTCCTTCACGCCTGGAAGGTGCGCAGTCGAGCCGCGTCACGATCGAGGACGTCGCTTCCACTTCGTCGTTCACACCTTCACCTGACGTTCCCCGGCAAGGCAGGGGCGACGGGTCGCGCCTCTGAAGGAAACTGCACACGCTTGCTTTTCCGACCGCCCTTCGGTATGACGACCGCCATGACTTCACTGTCGACAGCGCGGCTGCGGTTGCGGCCGTTCGAAGCGTCGGACCTCGCGGCCCTCGCTCGCATCACCCGCGATCCGGACGTGATGCGCTTCATCGGTCGAACGGGACGACCGTTGAACGAGGAGCAGACCGCTCGCACCCTCCGCTTCTTCCAGGACCTGTGGGTCGAGCGGGGGCTGGGCGTGTGGGCCGTCGAGGAAAGGCCGGACGCTCGGCTGATGGGCTGGTGCGGATTCTTTCCTCTCGATGGGACGAGTGACATCGAACTCGCGTACCTGCTCGACCGTTCGGCCTGGGGCCGGGGATTCGCGACCGAGGCGGCGTGGGCGGCCCTGAAGTGGGCGTTCGGGGAGGGACGTCTCGAGCGCGTGGTCGCGGTCACGTACCCGGAGAACACCCCGTCGAGGCGAGTGCTGGAGAAACTCGGATTCGTGAACGAAGGCCTCCGGCAGTACTACGAGCGCGACGTCGCGTTCTACGAACTTCCCGCGCGGAACTTCCCGCTCGGCCTTTCCTCGACGGGCGGCGCGTGACGCGTTCCCCGCGAGCAGCGGCACGACGTGGACAACCTACCGGCTCGCTCGGCGGCACAACATCCGCGCGGCCCGCGCTTCCAACGGCTTCGTATAAGACGGTGGAGCATCACCTTCAGTCTTGGGACAGGGCTTCGGCGTACCCCGAAGCCACCTCCTGCCCCGTCCTCGACGTCTCACTCGGCAACCGTGCCTTTGACGGCCCACGCACGAACCGCCAGCAGGATCTCACCGTCCGGACCGGTCGGGAGCGCCGCCTGAACGGCATCACGAATGCGATTGCGCACGTCATCGCTCAACCCCGCCACGTACTTTGGCGCGGACCCGGTGCCACCAAGAAACGGTGACCAGTACGCATCGAAATCGGGAAAGGCCGCCGGAATGTCCACGGCCGTCACCTCCACGTCCACCGCGCCCGCTTCCTCGAGCGCCCTTCGCAAAGGGCCGGGACGGCAAATCGGAGCGTTGATGCCGTCGTCGAACGCGGCGGCGCCCGAATCGATGGCGCGCGCCACATCGAAGAAGGACCGCATGATCTGCATGTGGCCCGCGTAGTCCCACACGTACAGCGCCACACGACCTCCGGGGCGAACGAGGCGGACCATTTCGCGCAAGGTGGCCCGAGGATCTCGGGTGAAGTTGAGGACGAGCCCGCTGACCGCGTAGTCGAACTCGGCGTTCGGCAATCCGGTATCGGTCGCGTCGGCCAGCATGAACTCGGCTTCGGGAACGGAATGCTTCGCTGCTTGCAGGAACGCTTCGGACAAGTCGAGGCCGAGCAAGGAACTCGGACGGCACGTCTGCATGACTTGACGGCTCAAGGCTCCGGTGCCGCACCCGAGATCCACCCAACGACCGTGCGCTTCGGCATCCAGCCAGAGGAGGAAGTGCGAAGCGATCAATCGACTCCAGCGCCCCATGTAGCTTTCGTACGCCTCGGCAGCTCCCCATAACTTCCGATCGGGTGCATCGTTCATGGCTTGATCCTCCACCTTGCATTTTGAATCACGCCGACGATACGCGACCGTGAAAGCAGAATTTCCAACTTCAAGGGGTGCGCGTTCACTTGAGGGCAGCAAAAGAAGAGAGCCCACTTTTGGGCTCTCTTCTCGACACGACGGGCTACTTGACGCGTTCCGCCGTGCAGGTGCCCATGCCGTTCGTCGCCCCAGTCTTGATGTACGCCTCCAGGAGATCCGCGTCATCCGTGAAGTACCCGTTGAGCTTCTCGGTGTTCTTCTGTGCGCTGGGATCGTTGATGCCGCAAACGTACATCTTGATGTCGAAGTACATATAAATGGTCTTGTAGTCGAACTCCAACCACTCCGGGTACTCCGTCTTCACGTCGTACCGAGCGCTCCACATTTCGGTGAAGGGAACGAGGTCGCCCTCTTCATCCTTCACCTTGGACTCGACTCTCCCATTCGCGTGGTTGTACGCCACGTAGGTGTCCGTCTGCCGCATGGGCGTCTTTGCAATTTCGATCGTGTACGTCATCGGCTTGCCCTCGGCGGGCGTCGCGGTGATCTTCCAGAGTTGCATTGGTTGTAGGAACACGTCCAAGTGGTTGGGTGCGGCGAGGGTCGTTCCCTGAACCATTCCGGCCAGGGCGACGAGGGAAGGAAAGACGAGGCGAAGCAAGAGGAAAGGACGCGACATACCGGCGGATATTAGCAACGTGTGAAGAGGCGGATCGTGAAAAACTCGGTGGCCGAGCAGCGTCCCGGCACCCTCCGGCCACCTCCACGCCCCTCGAGATTGCCGAGAATGAGGGTGCGAGAACAAGCAGCCGCGTTCACCGCGTTCAGCCGCTCACGGTCGCCGTGCACGACCCTACGTCCTGCCAGGCGCCTCCATCGACCCAGCGTCCGGAAGCCGTCCACGTGTCTCGCGCCACCTCTCCCGACGGAAGGATCTTCGGCACGTGCAAGCGAAGAGTTCCCGCCAGTCGCTTGTCCGTCGAGACGTACTGCGTGATGCGACACTCGAACCGCTCCGTCATCCTGAACCCACTTCCCGGTGCGCGAACCGTCGGCCATGCCCACATGAATCGAATCACGCGCTGCGAGGGATCGAACCCCACATAAGGATGAGGCGTGAAACGTCCTGCCTCATCCTTGAAAAGCTCTCGATACCTCACGTTGTCGAGGTTGCTGTAGGGCTCTTCGCCGTTCGGTTGAGGAAAGACGTACGAGCCCAAGCCATCGAGCGAAACGCTCATCTTGACCACCTGGCTTTGAAACGTGCCCTCGACGGACCACGTTTGCCCTCCTTGAAGTGGCGTCGCCTGCAACGGTGATTGGGAAGCGACGGTCGCCGAAGGAGCGCAGCCGAGCAGGACGACGGCACAGAGAAGCATGACAAGGAAACACCAGTGCTTCATCCACTCAATCTAGCGTTCGTTGTCGTACGCACCGTTGCAATTCGGCATGGCAGATATCCCTTTGCACGGCGAAGCGGCGCGCGCTCCCGTACAGGCGAACGGACAATGTGACCGCGCGCCGACCACCCTCTCGTGTGCCGCGCCGCGAGCGACCACACCGCACGAGGACGCTCGCATCCTGTCGCAGCTTGTGCGTATCGATCTCTGGACGGACGCTGTGCGCCCTCGAATTCCTACAACATTCCGTAGCCATCTCCAAGCCGGTACGGTCTACCCATGCACATCCTTTCCCCCGTCTGCCACACTCGCTTTTTTTCCGCCGCCTTGCTGCTGAGCCTCCTGCCGGTCGCCAGCGCCGCCCCGACGGCTCCCAGTTTCCACCTGTGCCAGCTGATGTCCCCTGCGGTGGTCAAGTCGACCTTCGCTCCGATCGCGGACGGGCGCTCGCTGGAAAAACCACTGGAAGGAATCGGTGGGAAGAGCTGCTCCTACCGCGTCCCTTCGCCTACCGCTCCAGGCGCACCGAACTTGGAGCAGGTCCGCGCCTTGATCGAAACGGCATTCTTCGATTCGGCCGGTACGGCCCGCTTGGCCCTCGCGGCCGATATGGACCGGGCCCGCGAGGGGAAACTGACGAATATCGCCAAGCTCAAAGGATTGGGTGACGCCGCGTTCGTCTCTCAGCAAGGCGAGACCGTCAGTATTCGGGTCATTCGTGGGCGAATGCTGATGGCGGTGAATGTCGGGAAGGTGGATGCCAGCTTCAAGGCTCGTCAGGATGTGGCGATGAGCTTGGCGAAGCAAGCCCTGAGCCGTCTGCCCATCGTAAAGTAAGGACGCAGCACTCTCTCGAATTCGATCGAAGAGTCTCATCAATAGAAACGCCTCTCCAAAGAGAGGCGTTTCTATTGGCAGGCGGCATGAACGCTATCGCCCAAAGTGCGAAAAACAGCATTGCGCTCGAGCTACCTCGCTACACGAACGACACCTCGAGTATGGATGTAGGAGTCGGTCGCGCTGACGGCCGCTCATCGCGGCGGAGCGGCCACACGGAACGCCGTGATACTTCCTTCTGCGGCATTCAAGGTCAGGCGTTCCCACGCCAGCGGAGATTGCTGGGCACTGAAGTACACGTCGACGGGTTTGGACGGGTCGTACGTGATTCGAGCCGCCGTGGACCGGCTGAGCAGCACTTGCCGTTCACCGTTCGGTTGCACGACCGTCACGACGACGTCATTCACTTTCTCCGCGAGCGCCTCGGGCGTGGAATCCGGATCGTCCACGCTCAACTCGCCGGGCGTGTCGAGCCGTAAGCTGAGGTCCGCGAAGTAAGACCCCAGGAACGCGTCCTCGTCGAAAAGGGCCATCGCCCGCGCGAGAGATCCCGCTTTGACGTACAACGTGCTGTCACGCAAGCTCACGAACAACCCTTCGCATGAAAGGGTGTACGCGTCACGCAAGATGTCTTCTTGCCCTGGCCCGCCCTGCCACCGAAGTTCTCCGTCTTCGCCGATGCGCGCCGTGGCACACGCGACGCTCGGGGCGCTGGCCACTTGCGTGGAGACCGCGAGAAGTGGCGGTCCTGAAGGTGCGGGTGCGCATCCTACGAGCGCCGCGATACCGATCATCCACCACTTCATTCGAGGCATGCATCACTATACAAACGTACGCGTCGAACTTGCAGGCATTCGCCTCACGCTCAAGGTTTGGCGACTCCAGCGAGCGCGTCACACCTTATGACGAACGTGCAAGTTCACCGTCTCGAACTGCTCGGATGTCACCCACGTCCTGTCCGTACAACCTCGCAAGGTCGCGAAGTCGACGGGCTTCATCCGCTTCCTGAACTGGTACGTGAAGCACGGCGGCGTCACCGCCCGATGGATGGGGGCTTCAAGGACGCTCGCCGTGTGGAAGGCACGGCGAGCGTCCTTGCTTACTCCAGCAGGCCTTACGCCACGTCGTGGCGTAAGTTCATGTCATTCGACTCATGCTCTTGCGGAGCGCGTGCCGCCGCGAACACGTGCGGCTGCAGCAAGGCGAGCACCACGAATCCCACCACCAACCACGCGCCCAGCAACTCGATCGCCAACACCGGAGACCACAGCGCCAACGCGGCATCGCCAAACGCGAAGACGCAGTACACCCAGGCGACCAACAGCATCGACCTCAGCAACTGCGGGCTCGCCGCGCGCTTCACCAAGCGGCGACGGCGAATGCAATGCATCCAGTTGAAGGTCAGGGCAAGTCCCACCAACGCGAAATTCAAAAATCCAACGGCGACTCCCCAAGGTGAATCCGGATGAGCCCCCATGACACTCGCGGAGAACGGCAGAAGGGACACGAAAAGGAGTGTCAGCAAGTTCAGGGTGATGTGCCAGAAGTCCGTGCCTTCCACAAGGGACGCGTAGTAGTAGTGCGTCGCCCATAAGAGGGCCGTCGTTATGAACGTCACGGCGTACACGGCGAGTCGTGGAATCAAGCGAATGAGCTCTTGCGGTACGGCGGCACTCATCACGTCCTCTGGGAGCTTCACTTCCAGGACGAGCAGTGTGAGGACGATCGCGAACACCCCGTCGATCAAGGTGTCCAATCGGTCCTTTTCGAGTTGAGCTGACGTGCCGAACATCACGTCCCCTCCCGAGTCGGATTGTGAGGCATGACGTCAGCGTAACCCACGGCGTCGCGTTGCCGCAGGAGCATGTCAAGCAACTTCACGCCTCCCCGGACTCGCCGCATGAGCGAGGCACTTCTTCCCCCACCCCGGCACCTCCGAAATCCTGGACCCCCCTGTCAGCAGATGTGGATCGCGGATATGGCCGAGAGCGTTACGAGGGTAAGACCAGTCCGTACCCGAGTCCGCGAACCGTACGAATCACGCCGACGACGCCAGCAGTCTCGAGTTTTCGGCGCAAGTTGAACATGTGCACCCGCAGCAAGCTCTCCGAGGGCTCCTCTTCCATCCACAACGACCCGTACAATTCCTCCATTCGAAACACCCTCCCGGGGTGACGCGCCAAGTATCCGAGCAACTCGAATTCTTTGCCGCTCAACTCCAGCTTTCTTCCGGCCCACGTGGCAAGCCCGGTCCTGAAGTTCACCTCGAGCACGCCGACCCGCAGGGTGCCCTCGGACTTTTGACGAAATTGCACGTGGAGACGGGCCAGTAGCTCATCGGAGTTGAAGGGCTTCACGATGAAGTCGTTCGCGCCGAGGTCCATCAGATGCACCTTGTGCTCGATGGCGTCGAGGGCGGTGAGGATCACGATGGGCAAATGGCAGTGGTCGTTGCGTAACTTTTTCGTGACCACGCTGCCGTTCATGTCCGGCAAGTTGAGATCGACCATCGCCAAGTCGAGACGAGTGGAGCGCGCGATGCTCAAGCCTTCCCAGGCCGTCGTCGCCGTGACTGTCTCGTAGCCTTCGTCTCGAAGAGTCAAGTCGAGAAGATGTTGGATATCCGGGTCGTCTTCGATGACGAGAATGCGTTCGGCCATAAATCCTCACGGCAAGTGGGCACCTGCGGGCTTGATGAGGGGGGCAGCGCGAACGGCGCCTGCTGTCGTGGCAAGTTTCGAACAACCGCAGTTGACACGCGTGGTCTTGTACCATCGCGTTCTTCTTGGCTTAAAGGTAGGAGTGAAAGGGAAGTCGGGACTACCAAGTGGGTGAACCTTCTTTAACTTGAGCACCCGGGGCACTTAGCTTCACTTAAAGTCCCTTTACTGTCACCAACAGGAGCGGTCCGCGACCACATCAAGGTGTCGGCCCTGGGGCGTGCCGCGAAGCACTGAGGAAACGAACCGAGGTGGGTTTCGTCAAAGAAGAGGCCCTCACTCGGAGGGCCCCTGGTCATCTTGCGGTCTTGGCGGTTTGCCTTGTCTTTCCTCGCTGCGTCTTTTTCGCGCGACTGTTACCGAGGTTCTGACCTTTCTCGAAGCTCGCGTTCATCTTCTGACGAGTTTGCTCGGCCAGCGTTTTGAAGTCGAGTTGCCCATTGGCGATGGCTTCGAGGCTCGGCTTGATGTTCTTCGCGCGTTGACGGGTGCTGAGCTCGTTGTTGATGTTGTCGAACCACGCTTCGAAGTCCGGCGTGACTTCGAAGACCATGTCTTTGACTTCCTTCCCGTACGTTTCTTCACTGCCACGCTTCGAGAACTGCTTTGGAAGGGTGAAGCGCTCCGGGAGATAGATGGCGTCGAACATGCCGGTGCGGACGGCTTCACGAAAGGATTTGACGAACGTATCGCTCCGCTGCGGGTTGTTCAGTTGCTGGATTTGATCGCTGAGTTTCCGAAATGACATGAACTCCTCCACCAAGAGTAATAACACGAGCAAGGCATTTAATGCACGCGCGTCCTTTGACGAGTTCGCCGCCCGTGTAGAACGCGCCGCCTTACGACGTCGAAAAGCCAACAATTACTCGGCGCGCAGCAGCGATTCTTGGTACAACCGAGGTGATGGCATCATCACGAAAACGACGCGCAAAACAAGACGCGGACTCTCCCTTCCTCGCACTGCTGATCGCCGCTGTCAGCTTCCCATTCTTTCTCTTTTCCCAAGGGCACCTTTTGATGGGCCTGCTGATGGTGATAGGAGAAGGCCTCATCGCGTACGCCGCTTGGAGTCACTACGGTCCGAAAGCGCGCGCCATGCGTTTGTTGGACCGGGAAGTGCAAGCGCTCAGTCCGTATGAATTCGAAGCTTACGTCGCGGCGGCGTTCATGGCGCGTGGTTGGAAAGCTCGCGCGACCAAGGGCAGCGGCGACCAAGGCGCGGACGTCATCGCCCAGAGTCCGCAGGGCGTGCGGTACGTGGTGCAAGTGAAGCAGCACAAGAACGCGGTCGGGAATAAGGCGGTGCAGGAGGTGGTCGCGGCCAAGGCGATGTACAAGGCGTCTCACGCGTTGGTGGTGACGAGCGGACCGGGGTACACGAAGGCGGCGCAGGCGTTGGCGCTGGCGAACAACGTGGGCTTGTGGAACTTGTGGGATTTGCGGAAGTTGAAGGAGGGAGCCGATGTGCGCGGCCTCGTGTAAGAAGCGGTCTTCTTCCTCCTGCCGAGCCGCATCAGGCTGAGTAGGTGGCCGACTCGCCGGTTCCCGAGCGACTCGACCTCATCCCGTATCCTCGCGTCATGATTCCGGACGGGGTTCTCGGCGTCGAAGTGAAGCGAGTCCTCGACCGCCTCGCTCACGACCTTCCCGAGGCCCTTTCGGGTGACTTGATCGGGCTGTGCCTCTACGGCTCGCCGGTCACCGGCGACTTCAATCCTGCCCGCAGCGACCTCGATCTGCTCGCCGTCGTGACGCATGACCCCACCGAGCACGACCTCGCCCGCCTGCACGCCCTGCACGGCCGGATCGACGCCGATGAGCCCGCTTGGCGCGACCGGATCGAGGTCGCGTACGTATCCCGCGAGGCGTTGGCGTCGTTCCGCTCGTCGGCGCGTTCCAGGATCAGGATCAGTCCCGGCGAGCCCATTCACATCGTCGAAGCCACCCGCCACTACCTGCTGGGCTGGTACCTCGCTCGACATGGCGTCGCCCTGTACGGCCCGCCTCCCGAGCACGCGATTCCACAGATCGAGCCGAGTTCCGGGGGGTCGTTCGGGAGCATGCTCGAAAATGGACGTCCTGGGTGTACGACACGGGCGGCTCGGACGGTCAGGCGTACGCGGTGCTCACGCTGTGCCGAGCGCTGTACACCGCGACGAGCGGAGAGCAGGTGTCGAAGCGGCGCGCGGCCCTATGGGCGAGCGAGCGGCTCCCGAACTGGTCGACCTTGATCGTGTGGGCGCTCGCCCGGCACGACGAGGAAGGCACGAGGTCGCCGAGTCAGGATCGCTTCGAGGAGGTCGTGCGGTTCGTCGAGGAGGTGAGCGCTCGTGTGGAGGGTGAGTTCGAGTCAAATCGGACGCAGCAGTCGTGAACGACCAACTCCGCGCGGCGGGAACGGACGGCATCCCGACCGGCACGCGTGGCAAGGCATGAGGACAGAAGCAGGGCTGGGAAGCGCTCGACGTGAATTCCATTTCGCGCGTCGTGGAGGACGCGCAAGTTCGACAGGGTGAGAACTGTTAAGCTGTCCTCGTGGGTGCCTGCTCACCAGGGAGACAACTATGAAACGGTTCTTGATCAGTGTGCTGAGCTGTGCCCTCGCCTCGTTCGCCATGGCACAAAACGTCAACGAGAACGACAACCTTCGCGGAGTGAAGGTGTGCATCGACGACGCGTCCTTCACGGCCGGCATTGGCGCGCTCGGCGCGACGTCACAAACGCTCGCGCAAGGTCTCTACGACTACTTCGTGAACCGCATGAAGGCCGAAAAGATCGACTTTCTCGAAAACGGCACGAAGGACTGCGTGGACTTCATCGTCAACCTCGACTTCGGCGCTACGACCGGCACGCCGCGCGCCTGGTACGGCGAACTCTCTGTCGAGGACGACGGCGCGTACGCTAGCCTCGACGCGAAGGACAAGTACCGTCTCCCCGTCACGATCTGGTCGAACTCGTATTACGGCGTCCTGACGGACAACGTCGGTCTCGCCGACTTCCTGCTGACGCAAGGCAAGACCATCATCGACGAGTTCGTCAAGGCGTACAAGAGCGCCAACTGATTCCCGTTGATCGTGTTCGCGAAGCGTCATGCTTCGCGGACGCGACCTTTTCAAGTTGGCCAGGCTGGGGTCTGTGCGGCTGGATATCTTTGACGGCGTCTTCCAACGCCTGTCCGATCACTCCACGCCGATCCGCAGCCAACGCCATGGACACGCGAACGGGCGCTCCTCAAGCGGATGCGCGCCGTTCGCCCATTTGCAAGACCTCGCGCACCCGCGCCATCAACGCGCCGACTTGCTTACGGTCTCCCGAGAAGCGCGACCCGACCGCCTCGAACATCTGCGGCAAGGACCGCGACCCGCCCAAGCGAAGCGCCGCCTCGTACGCTTCCACGGCGCCCGCTGGGTCGTCCAACGAGCGCTGCCACACGTCCAACGCGCCCAACCACGCGTACGCGTAATCCAGCACGTACAACGGGTAGATGAACGCGTGCGGTGGAAGTCGCCACCCGCCCGCGCGTTCCGCTTCGAATCCGGACCAGTCCAAGTCGGGTTCGAAGCGCTCGGCGAGTTCCAGGTACTTCGCTTCCAAGTCCTCGCCCGTCACGTCCCCGGGCGCTTCGGTGTACAGCCAGTGTTGCCACGCGTCATTCAGCGCGAGGCGAGGCAAGGTGTACACGATGTCCTCGAATTGCTTCGCGACGGCCGCGTTCGCGCGTTTCTTCGAGTATCCGGCGGCCGACTCGAGGTGCGCCAAGGCCAGCAACTCCATGGCTTGCGACGGCACCTCGCCGAACTCCGATCCCACCCAGGTGTTGAACTGCAGGTGGCCTTCCTCGAGTAACGCCGCTCCGTGCATGGCGTGCCCCGCTTCGTGCAGCAGCACGGTCAGGTCGAGGTGCGTGCCCGTCGCGCTTTGCAAGATCACCGAGCCGCGTGACACGGGCAAGGGCGCGCAGTACGCGCCGCCCGCCTTGCCCGGTCGCGCCTCCACGTCCAACCACGGGTCGGCGGCCGGACGATTCCGCAGGTGCCGGAAGCGTTCGCCGTACCTCGGGTGCACCGCTTGCAGCACTCGTTCGGCGGCGTCCACCAAGGCGTTTGCATCCTCGAAGGGAGGCGGGAAGCCATGCACGTCCACTTGCAAATCCCACGGTCGCAACGATTCCACGCCGAGCGCGGCTCGACGTACTTCACGCAATTCGGCGGCGAGCGGCACGACTTCCGCTTCGATGGCCGCGTGAAACGCCCGGGCGTCGTCGGGAGTGTAGTCGAGGCGGTTGAGCTCCAACCAATGCAACGCCAGGTAGTTCGGCATGCCCGCCTGCGACGCGAGGCGGTGGCGACGGGCGAGCAAGTCGAGCATCAAGGTGTTGAGGGTGTCACGGTCTTGCAGGGCGCGCGTTTGCATAGCTCGCCACGTGCGCTCTCGAACGTCGCGGTCCGAGCTTTGCAGCAGGCGCCCGGCTTGCGCGAACGTCACCTCCTGACCGTCCACGTCGATGGTGCGCGCGCCGGAGATGCGGTTGAAGGTGTTGGCGAGGGTGTTCGTTTCGGCGTTCAGGTCGACGTTCTGCGCGTGGAACACGTCGGCTTGGTTGCGTAGACGGCGGCGCATCTGGTGCAACTCGCTCGGCAGGGCGTCCTCGGGCAGGTCGAGCAGGCGGCGTTGCAATTGGTGCTGCGCGACTTGCGCCTTGGGGAGGACGTCACGCAAAAACGCGGTGAGGGCGTCGCGCTTTTCTTGCGAGGAGGTGTCGCGGTCGGACGTGAATTCTAGGCGTACCTGGGCTTCGAGGAGATCCTCGTCGAGATCACTCCAACGACGTAGCCACGCCTGGGCGGTGTCGGCGGTGAGGAGTTCGGCGTCGAGCGCAGCGTAGCGATCGGCGTACGAATCCCAAGTCGGGACAGGTTGGGGTGCGGTCATGCGGTCTCCTTCGAACTCGTGGGGACGTGCGTCGGGATGAGCGGGGAGCGCGTTGAATTGAGATCGGCTTTCAGCATACACAGACGACGTTTCAAGCGAAGGAGCGGCGATCAGCCGTACGGACCGGAGTTCAACGGCCGCGCCCGTCCCTTTCCTTCACGCCCGCTCGTCCTCCTGCGCCTCGCTTTCACATCGCCGTCGTGCGCCCTGTCCGCGCGAAGGTAAATCGGGAAACCCGTCATCCTGTATCCTTTCCAAGATTGCCCCGAGTGGGCAGAAGGAGTCGTCACCATGTGTGCCCTTGGAATCGGAATCGTCGGTTTGCCCAACGTCGGGAAGTCCACCCTCTTCAACGCCATCACGCGCGCCGGCGCGCTCGCCGCCAACTACCCCTTCGCGACGATCGAGCCCAACACCGGGCGGGTCACCGTGCCTGACGAGCGCCTCATCGCGCTGCGCGACATCTTCACGAAAGGTGACCGCGTTCCGCCCGTCATTCCGACGTACGTCGAATTCGTGGACATCGCCGGGCTCGTGAAGGGCGCTTCGAAAGGAGAAGGGCTCGGCAACCAGTTCCTCGCGAACATCCGCGAGGTGGACGCCATCGCGCACGTCGTGCGTTGCTTCGAGGACCCGAACGTCGTTCACGTCGCCGGAAGCGTCGATCCCCTGTCGGACATCGACACGATCAACACCGAACTCGTCCTCGCCGACCTCGGCACGATGGAGCGCCGCGTGGACCGCCTCAAGCGTAGCGCCAAAGGAAACAAGGAGGACTCGGAGCTGCTCGCCCTCGCGCAGCAGGTGCTCGCCGTGCTGGAGGAAGGCAAGCCCGCCCGCGCCGCAACGTACGACGCGCCCATTCCGAAGGACTTCGGCCTCCTCACCATCAAGCCCGTCATCTACGTCGCGAACGTCGCCGAGGACGATCTGCTCGAAGACAACGACATGGTGAAGACGGTGCGTGACTTCGCCGCGTCCGAGGAAGCGGAGGTCGTCAAGATCTCCGCGCAGATCGAAGGCGAACTCGCGGAGATGCCCGAAGAGGAAGCGCGCGCGTTTCTCGCCGATCTCGGCATCGACGAGCCAGGCCTCAACAAGCTCATTCACGTCGGCTACAAGACGCTGGGGCTCATCACCTTCATCACCTCGGGCGAGAAGGAAGTGCGCGCGTGGACGATTCGCGAAGGCACGAAGGCGCCTCAGGCGGCGGGCACCATCCACTCGGACTTCGAACGTGGCTTCATCCGCGCGGAAGTCATTCAGTGGGACAAGATGGTCGAGGCGGCAAGCTGGGCGAACGCCAAGAGCAAAGGCTGGGTGCGGACGGAAGGCAAAGAGTACGTCATGCAGGACGGCGACATCATGAACGTGTTGTTCAACGTGTGATTTCGCGCGCTCGGCGGCGCGTGGCCGAGCGGTAAGGCTTTTGACGGTTCGAGGCTTCGCTCGGGGAGATGCTCCGATCATGAAGCGATTTCTCGCGTTGCTGCCCGCCTTGCTGTTCGCCTCGTGCGCGCCGAGGGCGCCCCTCGCGACTCAGCCCGTT
Organism: Deinococcus yavapaiensis KR-236; assembly: GCF_003217515.1. Taxonomy (NCBI): domain Bacteria; kingdom Thermotogati; phylum Deinococcota; class Deinococci; order Deinococcales; family Deinococcaceae; genus Deinococcus; species Deinococcus yavapaiensis. The sequence continues at coordinate 151,621 of NZ_QJSX01000006.1, forward strand.
TCTCCGCCGCGGCTGCCCGGCATGACCGCGAGCGCTTACGTCACCGTCGGGGGAGAGCAGGTCTACTACGAGACGGGCGGCGCGGGCACGCCCGTCGTCCTCGTGCATGGCATCGGGGGAGGGAACTCGGGCTTTCAGTGGCGCCTCAACACCGCCGCGCTCGCTCAAGAGCATCGCTTGTTCGTCCTCGACTTGCCCGGCTTCGGGCGCAGTCCGGCCGAGGCCAAGGCGTACACGGGCGAGCTGTACACGAACGCCGTTCGCGACTTCCTCGCCGACGTCGTCGGGGCGCCCACGGCGGTCGTCGCGTCGAGCCTCGCGGGCGCGTACGTCATCGACATCGCGGCGAGCTCGCCGAACCTCGTCACGAAGCTGCTGCTCGTCTCCCCGACGGGCTTGGAGCGCTTGATCGCCCCGCCGAATCCGGGGTTCTACTCGGCCCTCACGCGCACGCCGCTCGGTGGGGTGATCTCGACGTTTTTGCGGGGCGAACCGGGCGTGAACTTCTTCTTGTCGGAACAGGTGTACCTCGACCGTAGCCTGGTCACGCCCGACATCACCAAGGTGTACGTCGACAACCTCGCGTCGGCGGACAAGGAATTCCCGGTCTTCTCGTTCATCTCGCAACTTCTCAACGCGAACGTCACCGAGTCGTGGCCGAAGACGACGGGGATTCCGTCGCGCATCGTGTGGGGCAGTGACGACGTAAACACGCCCGCGTCGGGCGCGGCGGCCTTCGTACGCCTGCGTCCAGACGTGCAAGTCGACGTCCTCGCGGGCCGCGCCATCCCGAACGACGAGTCATCGAGCGAATTCAACGAGATCGCGCGCGACTTCCTACGTTGAATTGTTCGCGCCAAGCCGCTTCAACACGCCGCGCACGTCGGCGGGCCGCCAGCCTTCGGGTTTGAGCTGCTTGCCGTCGGCGCGCTTCGGGCCTTTGGTCTTCTCCATGTTCGCTCGGTGCACTTCGGCGAACACCGCGTTCGCGTCCAATCCCAAGGCGAGCATCGCGCCGTACGTGACGTAGAGCAGATCCGCGAGTTCTTGAGCGAGCGGCGCCAAGTCGTCCGAAAGCGAGTCCATCGCCTCCATGACTTCCTCGTACTCCTCTCGAATGAGGGTGCGGCGCAAGCTCAGGAGTTCGGGCGAGGGAAAGCTCGGGCGATCGGGAAAGGCCGCGCCGATCGCCTCGTGGAATGCTCGGACTTTGTCGGCGTTCGTCGTCATCGCCGCACTGTAGCCAAAAACCAGGAGGGGGAGCCCATGGCTCCCCTGTTAGCGCGGGTGACCGGAGTTGCACCGATCCTCTGCTCGTGCCCGCTCGCGCGCCCGTTTTGATGATCGAGGTGGGCGCCTCCCTCGAGGATGGCCCCGACGGGGAAAGGCGGGAGTATTCGATGCTCGCGCCGTGACAAAGTATCGCTCCTGAACGTCATGAGAACATCCGTCATCTCGCTAAGGAATTTTGAGCCGAATTGCGTGGATAAATTCAATTCTGCTCAAGCCGCATTCATGGCGAGGCACGGCGCGTTCGCGCTTCGGGAAGCGAAGCGGTAACTTGAAGCGCATGGACGCTCTGAGCTTCGCCGCCATCGCCGTCACGATCCTCTTTTGGGCGTCGTCGTTCGCCGGGATTCGCGCGGGTCTGGAAAGCTTCACGCCCGAGCACCTCGCCTTGTACCGCTTTCTCGTGGCGTCGGTCGCGCTCGCCGTGTACGCCGTCATCGCTCGCATGCGCCTTCCGAGTCGCGCGGACCTTCTGCGGATCTTCGGCTTGTCGCTGCTCGGCATCACGACGTACCACTTGGCACTCAACATCGGCGAGCTCACGGTTCCGGCGGGCACGGCGAGCCTCATCATCGCGGCGGGGCCGGTCATCACCGCCTTGCTCGCCACGTCCTTCATGGGCGAGCGGTTGACGTGGCAAGGATGGCTGGGCACCTTCATCAGCTTGCTCGGCGTGCTGCTGATCGTCCTGGGGCGCGGAGAACCTCTCGGCTTCACCCGCGGCGCCTTGCTGATCTTGCTCGCCGCCTTTACCACCAGCTTGTACTTCGTCTTTCAAAAAGGCGTCGTGAAGCGCGTCGGAGCGCTGCGCTTCACGGTGTACAGCTTGATTCTCGGAACGCTTCCGATGCTGGTGTTCTTGCCGGGCTTCGGCGCGCAACTCGCCGCCGCTCCGCTCGGCTCGCACCTCGCCGTGATCTACATCGGCCTGTTTCCGGCGGCCCTCGCGTACCTCACGTGGACCTTCGCCCTCGCGCGCGTCGGAGCGGCGAGAACGACGAGCTTTCTGTTCGTCTCTCCGGTCCTCGCGATCCTCATCGGCTGGGTCTGGCTCGGCGAGGTGCCCAGCCGCGACTCGCTGATCGGCGGCATCATCGCCGTGCTCGGCGTGATCCTCGTGCAGACCGTCGGCAAGCCCAAGGTGCCCGCCGCGTCGCCCGCTCGGGAGAAGGCGGCGTGACGACGACGGACGTTCCCGCGGCGGGCGGCGCGATCGAGTTGCGTGACGTCACGATTCGTCTCGGCGGACGCGACATTCTGACGGGCGTGGACCTCACCGTGCGGCCCGGCGAGTTTCTCGCCCTCATCGGCCCGTCGGGCGGCGGAAAGAGCACGCTGCTGCGCGCCATCGGGAACTTGCTGCGGCCCGACCGAGGTGATGTGAAGGTGTCGAGTCCGCCCGCCTTCGTCTTCCAAGACTATCGCCTCTTGCCGTGGCGCACGGTGCGCGAAAACGTCCGCCTTCCCACCCAGGTGTCGGGACGCGGCTTGCCGCCCGAGGAGGCCTTGAAACTCGTCGGGATGCAGAACTTCGGCGGGTACTATCCCGCGCAACTCTCGGGCGGGATGCGGGCGCGCGTCGCCCTCGCGCGGGCGCTCGCGCAGCCCACGGACGTCTTGCTGCTCGACGAGCCGTTCGCCGCCCTCGACGCCCTCGTGCGCGAACGCTTCAACGCCGAGCTCAAGCACCTTCACGACAAGACGGGAAGGACGACGATTCTCGTGACGCACTCCATTCGAGAAGCCGTGTACCTCGCCGACCGCGTCGTCGTCCTCAAGGGCGGCAAGCTCCTCACCGTGCTCGACACGAACGGCGAGGGCCGCCTCAGCGCGTACACCGACGGCTTGGAAGCCGAACTGCGCGCCTTGCTCGGCGCGGGTGACTCCACGCAGATTCGCGAGACGCGCGGGCGGCGCGTCGAGGGGTGGAGCGTCTTGCTGCCGATCGCCGCGATTGTGCTGGGATTGCTGCTGTGGCACTTGTATGCCGCGAAACTCGCCCAGCCCTTCTTGCTGCCCACGCCGGGCGCGGTGTGGAACGCGCTCGTCACGAATTGGCCCGACTTGTGGTCGGCGCTTCTCGTCACGGCGGGCACGGCGCTGCTGGGGTTGCTCGGCGGGCTCGGCATCGGGCTCGCCTTGGGCTATCCGATCGCGAAGCTGCCGTGGCTGGAACGCTTCTTGTCGCCGCTACTCGTGACGTCGCAAAGCACGCCGACCGTCGTCCTCGCGCCCCTGCTCGTCACGTGGCTGGGGTTCGGCACCTTGCCGGGCGTCGTCGTCACGGTCCTCACATGCTTCTACCCGGTGCTCGTCGCGGCGCTCGTCGGGGTGCGCAGCGTCGACCGGACGTTTCACGAACTCTTCGATTCGCTCGGCGCGAGCACGTGGCAGCGCTTGAAGTGGCTGGAGTTTCCCGGGGCCTTGCCCACGCTTCTCGGCGGCCTGCGCCTCGCCGCGAGCTTGTCGCTCATCGGCGCGATCGTGTGGGAGTTCGTGGCGGGCAGCAACCACAAGGGCCTGGGCTTCATCGTCACGCAGGCGCGCACGTTCTACAACTTGGCGTTGGTGTTCGCCGCGATCTTGCTGCTGATCTTGCTAGGCGTCTTCGTGTACGGCGCCGTGACGATGCTGGAACGCCGAGCGTTGCGGCACCGAGAGCAGGAATAACCGCACGTTCTCGTTCGAGCGCCTCGCGCTAGACTTCGTTCGGCGAAAGCCATCCTTCGGGGCAGGGTGAAATTCCTTACCGGCGGTGATCGACCTCGGAAGACAAGAACGAGGTCGTCAGCCCGCGAAGCCGAGCCAAACTTGCAGGCGAGGCCCGACTCGGTGACATTCCGAGGCCGACGGTCACAGTCCGGATGAGAGAAGGAGGAGTCGGCGCGTTGCCCACGCGTCGGCGTCAAACATGGTGGACAAGAACTTGGTCGGATCGGCGATTCTCGCCGCCCTGCTCGCGGGAAGCGCGGGCGCTCAGTCGCGCACGATCACGATCGGCCTCGGCTACATTCCGAACGTGCAGTTCGCGCCCTTCTACACGGCCGAGCAGCAAGGCTACTTCAAGCGCGAAGGGTTGAACGTGAAGTTCCAGCACGGCTACGTGTCCGAACTCATGCCGCTGCTGCTGCAAGGCAAGCTGGACTTCGTGGTCGGCGACCCCGAGGACGCGATCTTGGCGCGGGTGCAAGGCGCGCCCGTGAAGTACGTCATGGCGGTGTACCAAAAGCTTCCGGCGACGTTGTTCAGCTTGCCGGGCGAAGGCATCGACGCGGCGAACGACTTGCGCGGCAAGACGATCGGCATTCCGGGTGCGTTCGGCTCCTCGTACTTCGCGCTCCAAGCGTTTCTCAAGGCGAACAAGCTGTCCGAGCGCGACGTGCGCCTCGCGCCGATCGGGTTCACGCAACTCGAAGCGGTGCGCGCCAAGCGGGTGGACGCCGCCGTAGGTTTCGTCAACAACGAGGTCGTGCAACTGCGGGCGTCGGGAATCCGCCCCAACACCCTCGACCTCACGAAGGCGTACCCGATGGTCGGGGCGGGACTCATCACGACCGAGAAGGTGCTGGCGGACGCCGTCGCGAAGAAGGTCGTGCGGGCCGCGCAGCGAGGCGTGACCTTCACGATCTCCAATCCGCAACGCGCCTTCGAGATCGCGACGAGCGCCGCGTACGCGGGGCCGAACGGCGGGACGTTGGACGTGCTCAAAGCGTCCGTGGCCCTCATGCGTGGCGGCGCCTTCGTCGGCGCCATCGACGCACGAAACTGGGGAACCGCCGTGGGATTCTTGCAGACGAGCGGCCAAGTGCCCAAGCGCTTCAAGCCGTCGGACTTCTATAGCGGCGCTTATCTCGACAAGTCCGTGAAGTAAGCGCGCTTCCCTTCGGCCCGTCACCCTAGGGGGTGACGGGCCCGATGCCATTCGTCCCCGGCCCGAAGTGCTTTACTGACGTTCGATGCAAGCTCTCGCGCGGTTCGTCACCCGACACCCCCTGATCGTCCTGCTCGTATGGGCTCTGCTCGTCGTGATCAGCGCCCCGTTCGCCGCGCGCGCGCCCGCCGCCATGAACGCCGCGCCGGGCAGTCCGCCCAATTCCGAGAGTGCCCGCGTGGCGCACTTGCTGGAAAAGGAATTCGGCGAGGGCGGCACCTCGGCGGTCCTGCTCGTGTCGCGCTCGGCGTACCTCGCCGACGATCAGCGCTTTCTCAACGACTACGACGCGTTCGTGGAGAAGCTGCGCGCCGTCGAGAAGGTGCAGGGAGTGACGCGCTTCGACTCGCCTTCGCCGTTCCGCACGACGAGCGTCGACAAGAAGCAGACCCTCACGATCGTCACGGTGAACGCCGAGGACGACGCGACGATGGAGCGCGTGCGTTCGCTCGCGCACGCGCAGCGCGGCGAATCGACGCAGTACCGCGTGACGGGCGGTCAAGTGATCGCGCGGGACTTCACGAAGTTCGCCGAGGAGGACACGCGTCGCAGCGAACTCGCCGCCCTGCCGCTCACGGCGGTCGTGCTGCTCGTGGTGTTCGGCGCGCTCGTCGCGACGAGCCTCCCGCTCCTCGTGGGAGTGCTGTCGATCTCGGTGACGCTCGGCGCGGTGTACTTCCTGACGCGAGTGTCGGACGTCAGCACGTTCGCCTTGCCCGTCATTACGATGCTGGGCCTCGGTGCGGGCATCGACTACGCCTTGTTGATGGTCAACCGCTTTCGCGAGGAACTCGCCGGACGTGGAAACGCGCGCGAAGCCGCGCGCCGAACGATCCTCACAGCGGGGCGCAGCGTCTTGTTCTCGGGAATGACGGTCGCGATCGCGATGGGCGCCCTCATCGCGCCGCCGCTCGATTTCGTGCGGTCCATGGGCGTCGGTGGAGTCACGGTCGTCATCATGACGGTCCTGGCGAGCGTCACGGCGCTGCCCGCCTTGTTCGTGCTGCTCGGCGAGCGTGTGAATTCGCCGCGCGTCCTCAAGCTCACGTGGAGTCAGAACGCGAACGCGTCCGCCGCCTGGACGTCCTTCGCGCGCCGCGTGATTCGCCGTCCGTGGCTCGCCGTGACAGGATCGGCCCTCGTCTTGATCGCTCTGGCCCTTCCGGCGTTCCGGATGCAACTCGGCTACGCGGGCGCGTGGGGCCTATCGCCTGGCGTGGAGTCGCGCGACACGCTTCGGGCGGTGGAAGGGCTCGGGGCAGGCGGTCTGCTGAGTTCGTTCGAGGTCGTGCTGGACCTCAAGGGTCGTCCGTACGACGCCGAGGCGCGCACGGCCTTTCGTGACACCGTACGCCGCTTGGAAGGCGTCGAGGGCGTCAAGGCTGTCATCTCGCCCTTCTTGCGTCCCGATTTGCTGTCGGGATCCACGACGGGCAACGCGAGCCTCTCGGACCTCGTGAGCCTCACGAACCGCTCCATCTCGCGCGACCGCGCGTACTTGCGAGTCACCGTGCTGCCCGACCGCGACTTGCGCGCGGACAAGGTGGACGCCTTCGCGGCGAAATTGCGCGCCGCGCTCAACGAAGGCGACCAGCCTTACTTGCTGGGAGGCGCGCCGATCGGTGGACGTGAATTCACACGCGCCCTGACCGACGCGACCTTGCCCGCCATCCTGACCGTTCTCGGCTTGACGTTCGTGCTGCTCGCCGTCGCGTTCCGCTCGCTGTTGATTCCGGTCAAGAGCATCTTGATGAACCTCCTGACAGTCGGCGCGGCGTACGGCGTCGTGACCTTGATCGTTCAGGAAGGCTTCCTGGCGGGCCCGCTCGGCATTCCGAGCGACGTCGGCGTGCTCGACTCGTCGTTGCCGCTGATTCTCTTCGCGGTGCTGTTCGGCCTCTCGATGGACTACGAGATCTTCTTGCTTTCGCGCGTGCAAGAAGAGCACTTGCGCGGTTTGCCGAACGACGAGGCGGTGGTGCAGGCCGTCGGGCGGACGGGCCGAATCATCACCTCCGCCGCGCTGATCATGTTCATCGTGTTCGCGGCGTTCGTGTCGGGACGGGTCGTGGCGAACAAGAGCATCGGCCTCGCGCTCGCGTTGGCCGTCGCCCTCGACGCGACGCTGGTGCGCATGGTGCTCGTGCCGGGCTTCTTGAAGCTCGCCGGAAAGTGGAACTGGTGGCTGCCGCGCTGGCTGGCGCGCCGCTTGCCCAAGGTGAGCTTGGAGCATTGAGGCCCGCGCTGGCGCGGTCGGCGAACGTGCAAAGGCGTTCGCCGACCGCGCCTCTTCGTGGCACACTGATCACAAGTATGCGAGCTTTCGATTACGAACGGCAGTACGGCAGCGCGAGCGATCAACGCTCGCCGGGCCAAAAGGACCGTGACCGCGTGCTGTACACGCACGAGTTCCGCCGTCTCGCTGGAATCACGCAAGTGCTCACCGACGGAGGGCACGCCTTTCACAATCGTTTGACGCACACTCTGGAAGTCGCGCAGGTCGCGCGGCGTATGGCCGAGCTCATGCACGCGAACGAGTGCCGCGCCGACCGCCTCGACCGCGCCGCGCTCATCGACGCGGACGTCGTGGAGGCCGCCGCCCTCATTCACGACCTCGGCCACCCTCCGTTTGGACATCTCGGCGAGCACGAACTCGACGCGCTGGCCAGAGAGGCGGGCGACGAGGACGGCTTCGAAGGCAACGCGCAGTCGTTTCGAATCGTCACGCGGCTCGCCGTGCAAAGTCCCGACCATCCGGGCCTCAACCTCACGAGGGCGACGCTGCGGGCGAGCTTGAAGTATCCGAATTTACGCGTGGCGATGCCCGAGCCGAACGCGCCCGATTTCGAGCGGCGCCTCAAGCAGCACTTGAAGTTCGGAGCGTACCGCGAGGACGCCGAGAGCTTCTTCTTCGCCGTGGAGGGCGCGGCGGGGTCGCGTCCGTCGCTCGAAGCGCAGATCATGGACTTCGCCGACGACATCGCGTACTCCATGAGCGACTTGCTCGACTTCTACAAGGCGGGCATGCTGCCGTTGCACGAACTCGCCCGCGAGGACGTGTTCGCCGCCTTCTTCGACAAGCACAAGGCGTTCATCGTGTGCGGCTCGTACGAGCAGGACGAGAACCGGGCCAAGGAGGTATTGCTGGAGATGGTGCGGACCTTCGATCCCACGCCGGGTTTCGACGGCAGTCGGCGCGACATGCTGAACTTGCGCCAGCGCATCAGCGACAACGTGGGGCGCTACGTGCGCGCGACGGTCGATTGGGACGCGCCGGAAGGTCCGGAACTGTGCGTGGACGAACGCCACCGCTTGGAAATCGCGTTTTTCAAGCGGGTGATGTGGGAGTTCGTCATCAGCCACTCCAGCATCCACACGCAACGAGAAGGACACGCGCTCGTCGTGCGCCGTCTCTTCCAAGCCGTTTTGAATCGCGTGCGAAGCGGTGCGGAATGCGTGACGGACGAGCATCTGCGGGCGTTCATTCCGTCGTGGTACTGGGAGGGAAACGCGAACGAGAATCCCGTGCGACTGGCCGTGGACGTCGTGGCGAGCCTCAGCGACGCGCAGGCCCTCGCGCTGGACGCGAGGCTTTCGCATCTCGTGGCTCCTTGATAACTCGGTCGAAGTTCGTGACGTGCGTGAAGCGGATGTGACAGAGCGTTCACTTCGACTGAAGAAACGTACAAGTTCTGCTTCATTTCCGTCATCCGGTCGTGGCCGTACATCGCTAGCCTGAAAAGGCGGGGCCATGACGCCGAGTTCCACGCAAGTCGACATTCGAAAGCGTATCGATTCGTTCGCGCTTGCCATCAGCGTGATCGGTCTTGTTGGAACATGGTGGTACGTTTTGGAGTTCAGCAGCACGAATTTGTTCGTGCTGTACACCATGCCCGCGCTCGTCGTGTTCAACTTGTGGGCGGCGCTCGCCGTGCTGAGTCAGTCGGCGGGACTCGCGAAGTTCGAGCGGCTCGTCTTTTACGTGCTGTACGGCTACGCGGTGGCGGCGCTCGCGAGTCGCTTCGTGCTGCCATTACACGGCCAGTCGAGCGTCGGAAGCTTGCAGATGTTCTTCGTGCTGCTCGTCGTCGCCGCGTCGGGCCTCGTGCTGCCGCCCCGAGCGGCCCTCGTCACGTCGAGCGTCCTCTTTGCCTTGGACGTGAGTTCGACGTGGGCGTACCTCTTGACGGTGCGAGCGCCGCCCTCCGAGCGGTTGCTGCACCTCGTCGAGCAGAGCCTCGCGCTGGCCGTGATCGCCCTCATGCTCACCCTCGCTTGGCTCAAGGTGTGGTGGAACGAGGCGGACGAGGCGCGCGGCCACATGTCGCGTCTCGCGCACAGCGATCCGCTGACGAACCTGCCGAATCGGCGCGGCATGTACGAAGTCGTCGAGCGAGCTTTCGCTCGCACGCCGACGGTGGGATTCTGCGTGGCGCTGGCGGACATCGACGGCTTCAAGAGCGTCAACGACAACTACGGGCACGCGCAGGGCGACGAAGTCCTGCGTCGCTTCGCGAACGTGCTGCGCGCCGAGTTGCGCGAACGTGACACGGTGGGACGCTGGGGCGGCGAGGAATTTTTGATCGTCCTGCCGGACGCGACGCTGCGCGGAGCGGCGGCGATCGCCGAGCGGCTGCGGCGAAGCGCGGCGATCGCCGCGCTCCTGCCGACGGCGAACCGCCCCATCACGGCGAGCTTCGGGGTGGCGCGCTGGCGGTCGGAGGACACCTTCGAGAGCTTGCTCGTTCGAGCGGACGAAGCGTTGTACCGCGCGAAGAGCGCGGGCAAGAACCGCGTGGCGACCGAGGAATCGGCCACTTCGTGACGTGAAGGTTGGCGCGGGCGCGGCGAGCATCGACACGCCGACGTGAAGCCTGAGACGTGCCGGACGTCGGGGATGTCCCGGCTCGTGCCTCGAACGCAGAAAGATCCCAACGATCAGGAAAAGCGTCGCGAAGCACTCTGAAACGATTCAGCGCGGATTTCGCAGTGATACCATGGCTTCGTGCCCTCCTCGAAGCCCGAGGCCGCCGAAACGCCTTCGACGAGCCTGAAAGGACGCCGCCGCGCCACCTTGCGAGACGTGGCCGCCGCGCTCGGCGTCTCCCCGGCGACCGTGTCCAACGCATACAACCGCCCCGACCAGCTCTCGGCCGAGCTGCGCGCGCGTATTCTCGACACCGCCCGCGACCTCGGCTATTGGGGTCCCGACCCAACGGCGCGGGGCCTACGGCGAGGGGCGACCGACGTGATCGGCGTCGTGTACGCCGATCGCTTGTCGTACGCCTTCGCCGATCCTGCCGCCGCGCTCTTTTTGCGTGGCGTGTCCAACGCCACCGAGGCGCTGGGCATCAACTTGCTGCTGCTGCCCGCCGCGCCGCATCCCGACCGCGAAACGTCGTCGCTCGTGCACGCCGCCGCCGACGGCTTCGTGTTGTACTCGCTCGCCGACGACGCACCCGCCTTGGGCCTCGCGCTGAGGCGCGGTCTGCCCGCCGTGCTCGTGGACGTCGCTCCGCGAGGAGACGTGCCGACCGTCACGATCGACGACGTGGGCGGAGCGCGCTCCGCGTGCGAACACGTGCTCGCCCTCGGGCACCGCGCCCTCGGCGTGCTCGGGCTGGAGTTCGATCGAACGCGCCGCCGCGGACTCGCGAACGCCGATCGGCAAGCGGACGTGCCCTTCTTCGTGACGAGAGAGCGTCTGCGCGGATACCGAAGCGCCGTCGAGGCGGCGGGCTTGGATTGGCAGACGTCGACGACAGTCTTCGAGTGTGCCGAGAACCTTCCCGAGGAAGGCTACGAAGCGGCGATGGCACTTCTGTCAACTGAGACCAGGCCGACGGCGCTGCTCGCCATGAGCGACCAACTCGCCTTCGGAGCCCTCAGGGCCGCCGCCGATCTCGGCTTGCAGGTGCCGAACGACGTCGCCGTCGTCGGATTCGATGACGTTCCGCTGGCCGAAGCGCTCGGCTTGACCACGGTCGCCCAGCCGACCTTCGAAAAGGGGCGGCTCGCCGGCAAGTTGCTGCTCGCGCGCCTCGCTGGGGAGGAGGACGCTTCTCCCGCGCCGCTCTCGACGACCTTGATCGTGCGCGGCTCCACCGTACGCGCTTCCTGAAGGCTCGCTTTTCGCACGTGACGCGTGTCGCGGCGTAGGCTGAGCCTCGTCGCGGATCGACGTACTTTCCTTAGTTACGCTTCTTTCGTTTCTTGTGTTATCCTGAAGAAGGAGGTTCTCATGAGCAAACTGCTGGTCACAGGCGGCGCCGGATACATCGGCTCGCACACCGTTCGTGCCCTTCTCGCCGCCGAGCACGAGGTCGTGGTGCTCGACAACCTGAAGGCGGGCCACCGTGAAGCGGTTCCGACGGGCGTGCCCTTGATCGAAGCCGACCTGCTCGACGAAGCCGCCGTTCGCGCCGCGATCGAAGCGCACCGCCCCGACGCCGTCGTGCACTTCGCCGCGCTCATCGAAGTCGGCGAATCCATGAAAGACCCCGCCCGCTACTACCGCAACAACACGGCGGGAAGCCTCAATCTCCTGACGGCCCTCAAAGACTTCGGCTCCATTCCGATCGTCTTCTCCAGCACCGCCGCCGTGTACGGCGAACCCGACGTCGTACCCATCCCCGAGGACGCCGCCAAGCGTCCCACGAGCGTCTACGGCGAAACGAAACTCTGGACCGAACACATGCTGAAGGCCTTCGACGCCGCTTACGGCCTGCCTCACGTCAACTTGCGCTACTTCAACGTGTGCGGCGCCGACGAAAGCGGAGCGATCGGCGAGGACCATCCCAACAAGACGCACCTCATCGAACTCGCGCTTCTGACGGCCCTCGGGCAGCGCGAAAAGATGATGATCTTCGGCGAGGACTACCCCACGCCTGACGGCACGTGCATTCGCGACTACATCCACGTCACCGACCTCGCCGACGCCCACGTCCTCGCCGTCGCGTCCCTGCTCGACGGCTCGCCTTCCACGGCGTACAACGTCGGTATCGGGCACGGCTTCAGCGTCAAGGAAGTTCTCGACGCCGTCGACCGCGTCGTCGGCACACCCTTGAAGCGCGAAGTCGCCCCTCGCCGCCCCGGCGATCCCGCCCGCCTCGTCGCCGACTCCAGCCGCATCAAGGCCGAACTCGGGTGGCATCCGCGCCACACCGATCTCGTCGGAATCGTCGAGAGCGCCTGGAAGTGGCACTCCGGCCATCCGCACGGCTTCGAAGGCTGAAGCGTAAGCGGCTCGCCGATCGAGCCTTCGGGCAGAAACGTGAACAACCCGCACGACGCTGCCTACGCCCCCTTGAGCTGAACACATCGCCATGGCTTCGGAAGGCGCGGTACGTCCGCCGCTCTCCGAGGCCGAACCTCGTTCCGGCAAAGGGTCGTGTCGTCGCGCGATTCTGTCAAAACGAGCACCGGCGTTGCCCCGACCGTGCCTGACGTGCTCAGGGCTTCAGCGTCAATGTCGAAGCCCTGAACACGACGCACAGCGTACCGGCACAGACGGAACCGAGCGGCCGACCTCTTCCCGAACATCATCACGACGAGCGGACGTTGTCTTGGCGCTTCAGGAGCGTGGCGTCGCGAGCAACGTCGGGAAGAAGGTCGACCCGCAAAGGAAGCGACGTTCCGAGCGGTGACGAGGGGAGACGTTTCTACAAGGACGCCGCGCGAGTCACGCCCTCGTCCTCATCAAGGTTCGATGACGACCTTGCCCGTGCTCGCGCGGTTCCACACGAAGTCGAACGCTTCGCCCGCCTGCTCCAACGAGAACGTCCGACCCACGATCGGCTTCGCTCGCCCGCCCGAGATGAGCTTCGTCAGGAAGGCCGTCGCCTCGCTCATCACCTCCACGTCCGCCAAGAAGGGCATGAGCCACACCCCGATCACCGAGAGGTTCTTTTTCATGAGCTCCACGGGGCGCAGTTGGCTGGGCTCGCGGCTCGCCGAGCCGATCACGAGGACGCGCCCGCGCGAGGCGAGCATCGCCAAGCTGTCCTGGAAACCGCGCCCCCCGACGATTTCGAGCACCATATTCGCGCCCTTGCCGCCCGTGATGCTCTTGACGGCGTCCACGAGGTCCGTGCGGGTGTTGAGCAACGCCTCGTCCGCGCCGAGGCTTCGCGCGACCTCCAATTTCTCCTCGGTGGACGCCAGGGCGATCACCTGGAGGCCCATGGCCTTCGCGAGCTGGACGCTCGCCGTGCCCAAAGCGCCCGCCGCCGCTTGCACCACGACCCACTCGCCGGGCTTCGCTTGTCCCAGCGTCGCGAGCGAGAAGTACGCGGTGTAGAACGACACCGGAAGCGCCGCCGCTTCCCGAGCGTTCAAATTCTGCGCGATCGGCAAGACGGCCGCCGCCGGAATGACGCTGTACTCCGCCATCGCGCCCGTTCCGCCGAGCGCCGCCACGAGTTGCCCTTCTTGCAAGTGCGTCACGCCCTCGCCGAGCTTGTCCACGATTCCGGCGAACTCCATTCCCGGCACCATCGGCACGCGCGTTCGCGTAAGGTACTCGCCGCGCACCGCCAAGATGTCCGCGAAGTTCAGCCCCACCGCCTGCACTTTGATTCGTACCTGCCCCGCCTGCGGCTCGGGCACCGGGAGCGTCGTGAGCTCCAGCACTTCCGGTCCGCCGAGCCGCTGAACTTGAATGGCGCGCATCGTCGCCGCCGTGGTGTCGGTCATGCCGGAAGTCTACCCGATCAAGCGTCGGACTCCGGCTCTTTCCACCCCGTCGTCTCCGCCCACACGAAGGCGCCCGACATGAGCACGTCGAACACGGGGTCCTTGACGGCGTAGTAGGCGGCGACGTCGTCGGGAAACAGGCGCGCGAGTTGCCGTTTGACTTCGGCGTACGCGTCCCTCGCCATCGCCGAGAAGCGCAGGTAGTCGCGGCACAACAAGGCGTAGCGTTGGTTGTAGCGTCCTCGCTCGCGAACGTGCAAGTGGATTTTGCGGTCGTCACGGCTGTAGTAGCGCTTCTCGAGATCCCAAGGATCGATGGTCATGCCGGGCGGGCAGTGATCTTCGAAGACGCCGTCCCGAAAACGGTACCCGGCGTTCTCCAGCGCTTCGCGAATCGGCGCGTTCAAGTCGCCGACCGTGAGCTGCACGTCGATCACGTCCTTCGCGGCGAGTCCGGGAACGCTCGTCGAACCGATGTGGTGAACGGCGAGGGCGAAGTCGCCGACCGCTCCTCGAATCTCCGCGCCGATCTCCTGAAATTCTTGCGGCCAGCCGTCGCGGTACGGCTCGATGACGATGATCTTCACAGTGCTTCGGCGAGCCGTTCGAACAGCATCGGCACGCTCGGCCGTCCGTGACCGTTCGCCCACGCGAAGCGTCCGTCCTTCAGACTGCTCGGCCCGACGCCCATGCCATCGGGAAAACGCCGCGTGAAGTCGAGCGTCCCGACCTCCTCGCCGCCGAAGATTTCCACGAACCGCTCGACTTCACGCACCGCGCCGAAGTGCGCCGCGAACACCTCGCCGCCGTCTTGCCAAGCGAAGCGAGGCGTGATCGGCAACGCGGCGAGATCAGTGAGCGCGCCCGCCCGCTTCGCTTGCACGAACGCGCGACCGGGACGAAGGCGCAACGTCACGTCCACCACCTCGCCGAGCACGCCGAAACTGCCTACCAAGAGGCGCGTGAGGTCGTAGCCTTGCACGTTCTTCACGACGCGTCCGCCCGCCTTCACGATGCGTCCGCTTCGCGTGCGGAACGTCGCGCCGAGAACGTCCCCGGCGAAGAAGAACGTCTGCCCGAAGCCGCCCCGCGCGATCAGATCGCCGACGCCGCCTGGCAACTCGACGTTCGGAAAAGGCGGGAAGAGACCGGCGGGAAGGGCGGCGTACACGTCTTGAAGGCTCGTGCTCGCGCTCGCCGTGAGCACTTGATCGTCCGAGGACACGCGAACGCTCGCCGTGGTCGTCACGCGCTCACCTCGGGCAGCAATTTGTCGGGATTGAGCTGCCCTCTCGGATCCAGCGTTCGCTTCACACGCCACAAGACGTCCATCGTCACGGCGTCCACAGCGTCCGTCATGAAGTCGCGCTTCATCGAGCCGATGCCGTGCTCGCCCGACAAGACGCCGCCGTGCCGCACGGCGACGAGGGCGATTTCGTGCGCGAGGGCGTGCACCGCGTCCGACGACTCCTTCTTCGGGTCGTAAAGGATGTTCGGGTGAAGATTGCCATCCCCGATGTGTCCGAATTGCGCGACGACGAGGCCCGCCTCGCGTCCGAGCTCCTCGATTTCGCGCACCACCTCGGCGAGGGCGGACCTCGGCACGACGATGTCCTCGTTCATGCGGTGCGGCCGAATGCGGCCAAGGGAAGGGGAGATGGCGCGCCGTGCTCGCCACAAGTCCTCGGCTTCGGCGGCGTTCGCGGCGACACGCACCGTGCCGCCTTCCGCCTCGCACGCCGCGCGGGCGAGTTCGAGCTCCTCGGTCACCGTCTCCTCGTCGTCGCCGTCCGTGTCGATCAGCAAGGCCGCGCCCGCGTGCACCGGCAGGCCGATTCCGAGGTAGCCTTCCACCGCTCCGAGACACGCGCGGTCCATGAACTCCAACTTGGCGGGCACCGCCCCGCTCGCGATGGCGCGCGACACTGCCTGCGCGGCTTGGCCGACTTCGGCGAAGTGCGCCATCAAGGTTCGCGTGAACGCGGGCGGCGTGTCCAGCCGCAGCCGAGCGCCCGTGATGAGGCCGAGCGTTCCCTCCGAGCCGATCAACAATCCGGCGAGGTCGAAGGCGTCGCGAGCGGCGCGGTGCACCGCGCCGCTCGCGTCCACGAACTCGATTTCCTTGACGTAATCTCCGGTGACGCCCTTCTTGAAGCACATCGGGCCTCCCGCGTTCTCGGCGAGGTTCCCGCCGATGGTGCTCGTTCGCCACGACGCCGGATCGGGCGGGTACACGAGACCGAACGGCTTGGCGCGCTCCGAGACCGTCGCCGTGACGACGCCCGGCTGCGCCCACGCTTCTCGGCGCTCCGGGAAGAGGTCGAGCTTCGTCATGCGGGTGAACGCCACCACGACGCTTTCACGCGCGGGCGCCGCGCCTCCCGACAAGCCGCTCGCCGCGCCTCGCCCCACGATCGGCACGTTCGCGTCGCGGCACAGCTTCACGGTCGTGACGACGTCCGCCGTGTCCTCGGGCAACACGACCGCCATCGGCAACGCCCCGATTTGAATGGCGTCGTGACGATACGTCATCCGCTCGGCCTTTCCGGTGAGCACTTTGCGCGCGCCCAGGGCGCTTCGCAGGCGCTCGGCGATCACGACAACTCTCCTCGGTACGCGAGGTCGAGAACTTCGAGGGTGTGCATCACGCGCATCGGTGAGCCGAGTCGGCGCAAGTGCGTCTCGATCTGCGTGTGACAGCCGATGTTGCCGCTCGCCAAGATCGCCGCGTTCGTCGAGAGCACGTTGCGGGCCTTGCGTTCCCCGAGGCGTCCCGCCAACTCGGGCTGCTCGATGTTGTACGTGCCCGCGCTGCCGCAGCACAAGTCGCCTTCGGGAACCTCCACGAGGTCGAGGCCCGGCACGGCCTTCAAAATCGAGCGTGGCTGGGCCTTCACCTTCTGGGCGTGCGCGAGATGGCACGCGTCGTGGTACGCGACCCGTACGGGCTTGGCAAGCGGCAACATCGGCTCCAAGCCGAGCTCGGCGAGGAACACGCTGACGTCTTTCACGCGCGAAGCGAACGAGATGGCCTGTTCCTCTTCGCGCTCGCCTTTGAAAAGCAGCGGGTACTCTTTGAGGCCCGATCCGCAGCCCGCCGCGTTCGTGACGACGGCGTCCACGTCCGTCGGGAAGGCGGCGAGGTTCGTGCGGCCCATCGAAAGGGCTTGTCCTCGCGCGCCCGTGTGCAGCGCCGCCGCGCCGCAGCATCCCTGCCCCTCGGGAATCACGACGTCCACGCCGTTGCGCGCGAGGACGCGCAGCGTCGCCGCGTTGAAGTTCGGGGCGAGCACCTGCTGGGCGCATCCTGCCAGGAACGCCACGCGCGCGCGCCGCTTGCCTTGCGCGGGCACGAAGGTTGGCATGTCGAATTTCGCCGGGACGCGGCCGGGCAGCAAGTCGAGGGGAGCTTGCAGCGCCCGCGGCAAGACGCTCTTGAAAGGCTTGGCGACTTGCCCGAGGTAAGCGCCCGCGCGAAAGAGCTTCGGCGACGGCAAGGCCGTGAGCAGACCCGCCCTCACCGCGCGTTGCAGCGCGGGCCGTTCACGCTTTTGTTCCGTCGTCGCGCGAAACGTCGTGAGAAGTTCGCCGTAGGGCACGCCGCTCGGGCAGGCAGTCACGCATCCTTGGCAACCGAGGCAGCGATCGATGAACGGGGCGGCGTCGGCGAGGGGCAACTCGCCTTCGAGGACCTCCTTCATCAAGAAGATGCGGCCCCGCGGCGAGTCCATCTCCTCGCCGAGCAGGGCGTACGTCGGGCAGGCGGGCAGGCAGAAGCCGCAGTGCACGCACGCGTCCACCGCGTGCGCCATGATCTCCCCGGCAGGTCCGAGGTCGGCGACGGGAATGTCGTGGTTCAAGAAGCCTCCATGCGGCCTTCATGCTACCGCCCGGCTTCCGAAACGCGGACGACCTCGGCACCTTTCGGAGCGAGGTCGTCTGGGCAAGCTCTCGGCGCGCTATCCGCCCACGTGCACGACGGGGCGGCGCTCCTCTCGCGTTTCGGCTTGACGCAGGATCTCGTGCGTGAGGGGCGCGATGTCGCCTTCGCCGAACACGAGGAAGCGAACGGCCGCCGACACGGGGCTTTGCTCGATCCACTGAAAGTAGATGTGCGGCACCGTGCCGTAATGGTCGCGCACCCACAGCATGAACGCGGCGATGGCGTTTGGCACGGCGCTCGACTCCACGCGCAAGATCTTGTACGGTCCGACTTCCACGCCGCGCACTTCCAGCACGTCGGCGAATTCGCTCGGGTCGGCGACTTGGACTTCCAAGAAGATCACCGGGTCGCTCGACGGCAAGTGCGTCTCGATGCGCACCTCGTGCTCCTTCTCGGTGTACTCGGCGACGTCGCCCGCGTCGAGTTGATTGGCGATGAAGCGGATGGTGCCGCGCGAGGCCGCCTCGGCGAGCAACGCGCGCGCCTTCTCGTCGACGTCCACGCGCTCGGCGCGAAGCTCCGTCGAGCGGCGCACGCGCGACAGGATCGACACGAAGATCACGGTCGCGATGAACAGCAAACCGATGCGAAGGCCGCTGAGATCCTCGAGGAACGTCACGATGAGCGTGTACGCGAAGATCGCGGAGACGAGACCGAACCACAACGTCGGACCACGGCGACGAGACCGCAACGCCGAGAGGGTCACGGCGATGGACGCGCTCCCCATCAAGACGAGCACCCCGGTCGCGTACGCGGCCGCCTGGGCCGTGACGTCCGCGCGAAACAAGATCGTCTCGAAAAAGCAGATGCCGGTGTAGATCAGCACGAGGGGCCGCGTGACGCGCGCCCACTCGGGCGCCATGCCGTAGCGCGGCAAGTAACGCGGCACGATGTTCAAGAGGCCCGCCATCGCCGAGGCGCCCGCGAACCACAAGATCATGATCGTGGAGATGTCGTACACCGTGCCGAAGCCGTCGCCGAGCAGATCGTGCGCGAGGAACGCGAGGGCGCGACCGTTCGCCTCGCCGCCCGGTTGAAAGGCCGCCGCCGGAATCAACAGGGTCGTCACGAGCGACGACCCGATCAGGAGGACGCTCATGATGAGGGCGGCCGTCGTGAGGAGCAGCTTCGTGTTGCGAATACGGCCGACGGGACGCTCGCTCGTGTCTCCCTTGTCGCCTTGCACGAGCGGCATCACGACGACGCCCGTCTCGAAGCCCGAGAGACCCAGCGCGAGGCGCGGAAAGACGAGCAGGGCCGCGCCGATCATCGAGAGCGGTGACGCGTACTTCGCCGTCAGGAGGCTCTGCCAATTCGAGAACACGGCCGGGTGCGTCAGGACTTCGCGCAGGCCCACGAAGAGCACGACGACGTTGAGCAGCAGATACAACGCCACGATTCCCACGGCGATGCCGACGGCCTCCTTGAATCCTTTGAGGAAGACCCCTCCGAGCAGCGCGATCAACAACAAGGTGATCGGAACGTTGAAGCCCTCCAAGTACGCGCTGAGGAAAGGGTTTTCGATGACGTGTGCCGTCGCGTCCGCCGCCGAGAGCGTGATGGTGATGATGAAGCCCGTTGCCACGAATCCGAGCAGGATCAGCACGAGGCCTTTGCTTTGCCAGCGTTTGAGCAGCTTTTCCAGCATGGAGATGGAGCCGTCGCCGTGCGGACTGGCTTCCGCTACGCGGCGATACATCGGCAAGGCGCCGAAGAGGGTCACGAGCACCAGCACGAGCGTCGCGAAGGGACTGAGCGCTCCGGCGGCGAGCGCGGCGATGCCAGGTTGGTAGCCGAGGGTGGAGAAGTAGTCGACGCCCGTGAGGCACATGACCTTCCACCACGGCTGGGTGTGATGTCGCGCCTCCTGCTCCTTCTCGTACGGCCCTTCGACTTCCTGCGTCTCTTGGCCGAGCATCCAGCGCTTGACGCGCGTCATCAGCGGTGAAGTTCTCGTCGTCATAAGTTCCTAACCGCTTAGCTTACGCTCGATTGCTTCGCGCCGCGTGACGCCCCTCGAAAGGCGCGCTTGAACGACGTGGGCGAGCGGCGATCACGGGCACAACAGCACAGGCCCGCGCGCGCCGTTCAAAACGGCGTCCACCGTGTGCCCGAGCTTGAAGCCCAGCAGCGAACCGTCGCCGTAACTGCCCATGACGAGCAATCGTTCGGGCCGCGTGTGTGCCGCGAGCACCCGCGCCGAATCGCCGGATTCCAAGAACACGTCGCGAGTCCGCACCTGTCGCGCGAGCAGTTCCTCTCGGGCCAGCTGGACGTCTCCCTCGTCGACTTCGTCCTCGTCGTCTTCGCGCACCACCAAGACGTCCACCGGCAAGTCGTGCGCGAGCGCGAGGTGCGCGGCGACTTCCGCCGCGTGGTAGGCCTTGCGCTGCCCGTGGAACGCGAGCGTGAGCGCGCTCGGCACCGAGCTTTCTCCAGCGCAGACCCACACCGGGACGGTCGTGCGGCGCAGCAGCGTTTCCAACGGCGACTCTCCCATGACGTGCGCGTGCCGAACGTGACCTTCGCCGTTCACGCACACCGCGTCGCCCGGATGGACGTGGCTCAACAACTCGTGCGCGTGCCTCACGGGAACTTCCCTCACGTCGAGCTTCCACGCGTGGGCGACGGCCGCCGCCGTTCGGTGCGCCCGTTGGCTCGAGGCGTCGTGCGTGACCGCGAGCACGAGACGGTGAATCATGTCTCGGCCAGCCTACCCCTTGAAGCGGTCGCGCGGGCATAATGCACATCCATGAAGCGCTTCACTTCGCTCTACGCCGCCTTCCTGCTCGCTTCGACCGCTTGCGCGGTCACCGCACAGGACTTCGCCAAGAGCTTTCCTTGGCGGCTCGCCCCCGGAAACTCCAACACCGTTCGCTACTGCACCGCGCTCGCCTCGTACTACGGAGGCCGCGTCTACGCTTACCAAGTGGATTGGCCCGCGTATCTCGTCCAGCAGAACATCGATGCCGTCTGGACGATCCTCAAGGTGCCCGGCAACGCCAGCCAGAACGAGTACGGATTCGGCGAGTGGACGCAGATCGGCTCGAACTTCTGGCAGCAGACGAGACCGAAAGCCGCCGCGGGCAACGCCCTGACGGTGCATCTCGATGCCAACGAGCGCTACACCACGGGAATTTGCCTGCGCGGCGGAGATTGACTTACACGACCGTGAGGTTTTTGGGAAGCGGCAGGAACTCGATGCCAGGATGGTTCCTCTGCGTGTACTCCAAGTCGTACTTGGAACGGAAGAGCATCACGGGACGGCCTTCGTCGTCCTCGACGTTTCTCGCGAAGCGCGCGACCTCCGACGTGTCCCCGGCGAGCCAACGAACGAGTTGATAACTCGTGACGTTGAGCTCGACGTCCACGTTGTACTCTTCCCTGAGGCGATGCTGGAACACCTCGAACTGCAACGGCCCGACCGCGCCGAGCAACGGGTCGCGGGCGCCGTCCGTCGGGTAGAACACTTGCACGACGCCTTCCTCGGCGAGTTGCTCCAAGCCCTTGTGAAAGGCCTTGCGCTTCGTGACGTCGCGCATCGTGACGTTCGCGAACGTTTCGGGCGTGAAGCGCGGAAAGGACGCGAGCTGCACTTTCGGGCTGAAGCTCACGACGTCGCCGATGCGGAACACGCCGGGATTCACCAAGCCGACGATGTCGCCCGGAAAAGCCTCCTCGACGCTTTCGCGGTCTTGGGCGAACAGCGTGTGCGCGCGGCTCAGGCGCATCTTTCGGCCCGTGCGGGTGTGCGTCACTTCCATGCCGCGCTCGAACTTGCCGCTCGCGACGCGCATGAAGGCCGTGCGGTCGCGGTGATGCTTGCTCATGTTCGCCTGAAGCTTGAAGATGAACCCCGTGAACTCGGTGTCTGGCGGCAAGGCGCCGCTCGTCGTCTCCAGCGGGCCCGGTGACGGCGCGAGGTGCACGAACTTCGACAGGAAGTGCTCCACGCCGAAGTTCGTGATGGCCGACCCGAAGAAGACGGGCGTGAGCTCGCCGCGCAGAAACTCGTCTTGATCGAACTCGGGCAAGGCGCCTTCGATGAGGTCGACGTCCTCTTGCAGTTTCGCGTGCAACTCCGGTCCGATGAGCTCGGCGAGCGCGGGATCACCGACGCTCGTGACGTTCACGGGCGCCCGCGTCTTGCCGCGCGCCACGCGCTCGAACACCAGCACCTGCTTCGCTTGCAGATCGTACACGCCCTTGAAGTCGGGCCCGTCCCCGATCGGCCACGTCAGCGGAACCGCGCGAATCGCGAGGGTCTTCTCGACTTGCTCCAGCAACTCGAACGGATCTTGCGCCGGGCGGTCCATCTTGTTCACGAACGTCAAGATCGGAATGCCACGGTTGCGGCACACCGCGAACAACTTCTCGGTCTGCGCCTGCACGCCCCGCGCCGCGTCGAGCACCATGAGGGCCGAGTCGGCGGCGGTGAGCGTTCGGTACGTGTCCTCCGAGAAGTCTTGGTGCCCGGGCGTGTCGAGCAGGTTGACGTGATGGCCTTGGTACTCGAACGTCAGGGCGCTCGAACTGATGGAGATGCCGCGCTGCTGCTCCATGCTCATCCAGTCCGAGCGGGTCGAGGACGAGCCTTCACGGGCGGTGACGCTGCCCGCCTCGTGAATGGCGCCTCCGTACAACAACAGTTTTTCGGTGATGGTCGTCTTGCCTGCGTCCGGGTGACTGATGATCGCGAAGGTGCGACGACGCTGAATTTCGTGCAGAAGTTGATCCATGGCCCTTCCCCAGAAAAAACACCCGCCTCTCGGCGAGTGCGAACTGTCGAGTAGTGTATCAGGTTCCGTGAACGGCCGCTCGAACGAAACGCACGATTCGCGGCGCCTACAATGCCCTTCATGGCTGTTCGCGTTTCTGGCCGCACCGCGATCTTCACTCCACCTCCGGGAGCCGTCGGGCTTCTCGGAGACTTCACCGATTGGCAGAAGAACCCCGCCCTTCCCGTGACGGGCGGCGATATTTCCCTGGAGTTGCCGCGCGACTCGTTCACGGAGTACGCGTGGCTCGGCGAGGACGGCAAGCCCTTCGCCGATCCCGACAATTCCGTGAGGACCTTGAATCCGTGGTGGCCGTATCCGCGCGGCGTCGAAGTCGGGACGTACGCACGACATGCTCTGTGGGAAGGTGAAGCGCCGCACCAACAAGGACACGCGCACCGCCTCGCGTGGGAAGGACGTGTCTTTCCCGGCACGCGCCGCGCTTACGTGTACACGCCGCCCTTCTACGATTCCGCGCGCCTCTATCCCGTGTACTACGTGCAAGACGGCGTGGCGTTCTTGCGAACGGGCAAGCTCGGCGAGCTCATGGACAAGGCGCTCGCGCGAACCCTCGTTCAACCTGCCGTGCTCGTCTTCCTGGAGCCTGGCGACCGCAGCGAGGAGTATTACCTCAACGACGCCTACCTCGACTTCCTCACGGACGAAGTCTTGCCGAGAATCGAAGGCGAGTACAGCGTGTCGCGCGAAGCGAGCGGACGCGGCCTTTGGGGCGCGTCGCTCGGCGGTCTCATCAGTTTGTACCTCGGCGCCGCCCGCCCCGACCTCTTCTCGCGGGTCGTGGCGCACTCGGGAGCGTTCATCGCTCGTCCGGACGAGCGTGGACGAACGAATACCACGACGGCGGGCGAGTGGCTGCGTGAACGCTTGGAAGCCGCGCCGCCCCGGCACCTGCGCGTCAGCCTCGACACGGGCACCCTGGAGTGGCTTCTCGCTCCGAATCGCCGTATGGCCGCCGCCCTCGCCGACCTCGACATTCCGCATCAGTACCGTGAGTATCAAAGCGGGCACAATTGGGTGACGTGGCGGCAAGCGGCGGCGGAAGCGTTGCTGTACATGCTGAGCAAAGCTTGAGCTTGTAGACTCGCGTCATGCGCCGTGCCCTGCTGTCCTTCGCCCTGCTCTCAGGAGGTTTTGCCTTGACTCACGCCTTGTCCGCTCCCGTCCTGACTCGTCACGTCCTCGACTTGGGAACGGGTCGCTTCGAATCGAACGTCGTGGAGGTCGCGCTGTTCACGGAACTCGTCCCGTCGTGGAACGCGGCGGCGCCCAACGGTTCGAGCGTCACGGTGGAGGTGCGCGCTCGCGTCGGAGCGCGTTGGACGAAGTACTTCTCGTTCGGTCGCTGGAGCGAAGGAGACGGCCGAGCGTCCGTGAACGGACAGCAGGACGCCGATGGAGACGTGCTGACGGACACGCTGCGCCTCTCGGGCGCTGCCAACGCGTTTCAGTACCGTGTGACCACGAACGGGCAAGCCAGCGTTCGCCTCGTGACGTTCACGACGACGAACGGGCGCACCGAACCGAGCGGCACGTCGAACCGAGCGGCGTGGGGCAAGGTCTTGGACGTTCCGCCGCGAACGCAACTCGCCTTCCAAGGAGGCGACGTCTGGTGCTCGCCGACGTCCGTCAGCATGGTCTTGGCGTACTGGGGTAAAAACGTCACCGTTCCCGAGGCGGCGCGCGGCGTCTTCGATCCGGCGTGGTCGAACGGCGGAACGGGCAATTGGGCGTTCAACGCGGCGTACGCGGGCTCGTTGGGCTTCACGGCGTACGCGACGCGCTTCTCGAGTCTCGCGGACGTCGAGCGGCTCGTCTTGGCGGGCGTGCCTTCCGTCTTGAGCGTCGCGTGGAAGGCGGGCGAGCTTCCGAGCGCGTTCCTGCCGTCCACGAGCGGGCACGTGCTCGTCGTGGTGGGCTTCGAGCAGGACGGTGACGTTGTCGTGAACGATCCGTACGCGAACTCCGACGCCGAGGTGCGCCGCACGTATCCTCGCGCGACCTTCGAGCGCTTGTGGTTGCGGGCGTCCAACGGCACGGCGTACGTTATCGTCCCGCTCGGCAAACCCCTCTGAGTCGTGTTCAGCGAACAGGAGGCGCAGTTCACCATGCTGCCCTCCTGTCTCGAGCGTCTCGTGCGCTCCGGAACGTCCCTGCCGACCAAACCCGAGGTCTCGGCTCCGCCCTTCGAGCCTAGCTCCGTGTCAAGAGAACAACGTCACAATAAGCTAAATGTTTTCCCTGTTTTCTTAACCTAGTTGTAAGACGTGGAAAAGCGGCCCTTGAGGGGCCGCTTTTCCACGAATCGCGTTACTTGCTCTTGCTGTTGCCTTTGCCGCCACCCTTGCCGTTGTTTCCGCTGCCGCCCTTTTCCTGCTCGGACTCGGAAGGCTCGGACGGGGTCGGCTGAGGTTGCGGCGCCGGTTGCGCGCGATCCTCGCTCGACGGAGCCGCGCGGTTGATGGCGGCGGGCGCTCCGATCGTTTGAATCTTGCCGTTGGGGCCGGTGACCGTCACGCGCAGTTGACCAGGCTGGTCGAGACGGCTCGCGAGGACGTAAGTAGCCGTGGTCGGCTCGGCGCCTTCTTGACCGGGCGTCGTGACACGCACGCTCTTCACGGTGTCGAGCTTGGCGTCTTGCGCGACGCTGAGCGTTCCATCCGCGTTGAGGGTCGCGACGACGGCGTCCGAAGAGTCGAGGAATTCGACGGTCGCGCCGCCCTGCACGAGCGAGACGAACGCGCTGAGGTTCGCGCGCTGTTGAGGCGTGACCGCCGAGGGCGGCGTGGGCGTGGGCGTGACTTCTGCCGAGGCGGCGCCGAGCAGAAGCAAAGCCGTGAAGATAATCGGTTTCATGATGAGTCCTCCTTGAAATTGAGTTGCTTCGCACTATGCCCCGAACATCATGGAATCGCCGTGAAGAAGCTCATCGCGTCAGGTAGCTGACTCACGATGATATCCGCGCCGCGCTTCCTCGTTCAAATTTCAGTGTCTCGTCAACTCGAAAGAGTGTCATAGAAATTTCGGCATGAGTCAACGAAAGGAGGTGCTCCCTCCATAGGCAAGCACCTCCTTTCGTTAGATTCGTCCGCTCAACTCAAGGCGTTTTCGAGCGCGCCCAAGGCCGCGTCGGCGTCTTGCACGCCCGCTTGCGCCATGTCAGGACGTCCACCGCCCTTGCCTCCACCGGCCGCCGCGAGCTTGCCGATGAGCTGCCCCGCATGCGCGCCGCGCGACACGGCCGTCTTGCTCGCCTTCACGACGAGGCCCTTGTCCCCGGCGATCACGGCGAGATCGGCGCCGCTCTTGTCGAGCAGGTCGTCCGCCGCGCTGCGAAGCTCGTTGCCTTCCACGCCGCTGAGCCGCAAGGACGCTACCTTGAAACCGCCGAGGTCGCGCACGCTGCTCGACGCGCCGCCGCCCATCTGCGCCTGCGCGAGTTGACGCTTGAGGGCCGCGATCTGACCGCCGAGGTCCTTGATCTGCCCTTGCAAGCCCGAGACGCGCTCGCCCAAGCCCGCCACGCCCGTATTCAAGGTCGCCGCGACACGAGAAACGTTCTCGAGGGTGTCGCGCACGTACTTCGTCGCCGCCTCGCCGCACAGCGCCTCGACGCGCCGCACGCCCGCCGCGACGTTCTCGTCGGACACGATCACGAACGCGCCAATTTCGCCCGTACGCGTGACGTGGGCTCCGCCGCACAGCTCCTTGCTCGTCACGAGGCCGTCCTCGAAGCCCACGCCGCCCTCGACCGACACGACGCGCACGACGTCGCCGTACTTCTCGCCGAAGAGGGCAGTCGCGCCGCTCGTCCGCGCCTCGTCGATGTTCATGTAGGCGTAGCGCACCGGGAAGTCCGCGACGATCCAGGCGTTGACGAGTCGCTCGACCTCGCGAATCTCTTGAGGCGAGAGGGCGGCGCCATGCGTGAAGTCGAAGCGCAAGCGCTCGGGCGCCACGAGGCTGCCCGCTTGACGCACGCCCGACCCCAGCACGGCGCGCAACGCGGCGTGCAGCAGGTGCGTCGCCGTGTGATGCCGCTCCGTCGCCTGACGCTCGGGCGCCACGACGGCGCGCACGCTCGCCTCGACCGTCAGCTCGCCTTCCTCCACGAGCACGTCATGCAGATGCAGCCCGCTCGGCGTCTTTTTCGTGTCACGCACGAATCCCCGCCCCCCGCTCCATTCGATCCAACCGCGGTCGCCGACTTCGCCTCCGCCCTCCGCGTAGAAGGGCGTCGTGTCCAGCACGACCTGCGCTTCACTGCCCGCCGAGAGGCGCGACAACGCCTCGGCGCCCTGCACGATCGCCAGCACTCGACCTTCGACCGACAGCTCTTCGTACCCCACGAACTTCGTCGGGCCGTTCGCGGCCAGCACTTCGTCCAGCACCTCGGACACCGCGCCGAACAGCTCGCTCTTGCCGTACTTGCTGCCCGCGCGCGCGCGCTCCTGCGCCGCCTCCAAGGACTTGTCGAAGCCCGCCTCGTCGATCGTCACGCCGAACTCCTCGGCGATTTCACGCGTCAGGTCGAGCGGAAAGCCGTAGGTGTCGTAGAGGGTGAAGGCGTCCTCGCCGCTCAAGACACCGCCTCGCTCGATCTTGCCGAGCAGCGTGTCGAGCCGCGCCGTTCCACTCTCCAACGTCGCCAGGAAGCGCGTCTCCTCGGCCTTGATCGCCGCCTCCACCGCCGCTTGATGCGTCTTGATCTCCGGGAAGGCGCTTCCCATCGTCTCCGCGACGAGCGCGACGAGTCGGTACAGAACCGGCTCGCGAAGCCCGAGCAGGTACGCGTGACGCGACGCGCGGCGCAGCACCTTGCGCACCGTGTAGCCGCGCCCCGTGTTGCTGAGGGTGATGCCGTCGGCGACGCTCATGCTCACCATGCGGACGTGGTCGGCGATGACGCGGTGTGACACGGACGTCGCGCCCTCGTACGCCCTTCCGGAGAGCTCCACGACCTTGTCGATCAAGAGCTTGAAGACGTCGATGCCGTAGAAATCCGGAACGTCTTGCAAAATCGCCGCGACACGGTGAAGGCCCATCCCGGTGTCGATGTTCTTGAACGGCAAGTCGGCCAGCACGGGCGTGCCGTCCGGCGCCAAATCACGGCGATCGTACTGCGGAAACACGAGGTTCCAGATTTCCAGGAAGCGGTTCGATTCGCGCGTGTCGGCGTACTCGGCCCACGTGTCGCTTCCGAAGGCAGGCCCACGGTCGTAGTAGATTTCCGAGCACGGCCCGCACGGCCCGTTCGGCCCTTTGAGGGGCGCGTCGGCAGGCCAGAAGTTCTCGTCGGCGTCGAAGCGCAGCACGTGATCTTCGGGCAGCCCGACTTCCTTCGTCCAGATGCCGAAGGCCTCGTCGTCGTCCTTGTACACCGTCACGTACAGCTTGGACGAATCGAGGGCCAGCCACTCCGAACTCGTCAGCAGCTCCCAAGCCCACGTGATCGCCTCGCGCTTGAAGTAATCGCCGAAGCTGAAGTTGCCGAGCATCTCGAACAGCGAGTTGTGACGATTCGTGCGCCCGACGTTTTCGATGTCGTCGATGCGAACGCACTTCTGGGTGGTCGTGATCCGCTTGTGCTCGCCTTCGTGCCCTGGAAAACGCGCCGCCGCCCCCAGGAATTGGGGCTTGAACGGCTGCATCCCGGCCACCGTAAAGAGGGTCGTCGTGTCCGGCGAGATGATGCTGTGAGAGGGCAAACGGAAGTGCCCCTTGGACTCGAAGAACGCGAGGTACTTCTCGCGAATCTCCGCCGTGGAAAGCGTGCGCGTAGCCGTCATTGGGGGATTATACCCCGCTCCGATTTCACCTCGCCAAAAGGCGTGGTCCGCCGACCACGTGGCTTCTGCTCGACCCAGACTCGCCGACGCGGTGCACGACTGTGCCGGCGGAGAGCCCGTGGAAATGCGAAAGAGGGACGGTCGGAGACCGTCCCTCTCGAAAGCGAAGATCAGCGGTTGTGGTCGCGGTCGATCTTGCCATCGAGGCGGTCGACGCCCTCGTCGATCGTGTCGCCCGCCCTTTGCAGCAAGTTACGGTCGTCGCGCCCGGTCGTCGTGCCCGACAAGCCGCCCGTGTTCGTCACGCCCGTCGTGCCGGTCGTTCCCAGCGTGCCGGTCGTGCCCGTCAAGCCGGTCGTTCCCATCTCGACGTCGCCCGTGCGGTTCACGTCGAGCACTTCACGCCCGACGGTCTCGGTGAACGTTTGCGTTTGGCTGACTTCGCGCTTGCCGATCTCGACTTCCTCGGTGACGTAGGCTTCCTTGCGCACTTGGGCGCGTTCGGCTTCGAGGTCGACGCGAATCGTTTGGCTGTCCGAACCCAGGGGGACGGTGCCTTCGATCGGGGTGGGATTCGTGACGGCGTGACGCTCGACGACGATTTCCGTGTGCGTGAGGGGCACCGACACCTGCTGCTGATGCGTCTCGACGTGCTTGCCGATTTCGACGCTGCCGATGCGCTCGCGGAACTTCTCGACGAACAAACGCTCTTCGAGGAGTTGCAGGCGCTGCGTCTCGTCCAAGTCGGCGCGGCCGAGTTGCGTGTCGAGGTCCGTCAGGCGCGAGTTCGCTTGGTCTTGCGTGTAGCCGGAGTAGCGCGTCTCGTAGTTGCCTCGGCGGTCGGTGGGAATGGAGCCGAGGTCGCCGTCGGCGTACGTGCCGCTCGAAATGCTCGTGCCCGACGACAGCGACGAGGAACCCGACAGCGTGGAGTCACGCGACATGCCGCCGAGCGTGCCCGAGGTCGCGCCCAGACCCGTGCCGGTCGCCATCGTGCCCGAAGTCAAGCTGTCGTTGGAGAGCGTCACGTTCGAATTGTCGAAATCGCCGCCGTGGGTGGAGCCACCGTGGCGAAGCAAGGCGTCGCGGATGGCTTGGTCATTCCCCGTTCCGCTCGTATCGACGGCCACGAGGACGGCGCCGTTCTCGACGCGCTCACCGTAGTAGCCGGCTTCCTTTTCCGTGTAACCCGCTTGCGCCAGCGTTCCCGCGAGCGATCCAGCCGCGCCGCCCACGACCGCGCCCGCGACGGCGCCGCCGAGGCCCGCGCCGAGTCCGGACAACAGCGTGCCCGCCGTGATGAACGGGCCGATGCCGGGAATGGCGGCGGCGGCGAGGCCGAACAGCGCTCCGACGCCCGCGCCCGCGAGCAGACCCTTGCCCGCGCCGTTGGCCTCGTCGTGCGGTCGATCGCTCGTGCCGCTCGCCACGGTGCCCGTCGAGCCGTCTCGGGCAAGGATGGAGATGCGGTCGTCACGAACGCCCATACGGCGCAATTCGGCGACGGCACTTTCGGCTTCTTGGTGACCTGAGAAAACGGCGGTAATTCGGTTCGAGTTCATGCGTTCCTCCTCGGTCTGAGTTGACCTCCCCGAGTTGTACAGAACGCGGGATCAAGAAGCGCCCTGATTTGAGTGAAGTCGCGTTGAGTCAGCAAAATGGGCCGTCGGGCAATCGACAGGAAAAATCACGGTCGGCCGCCCCGACGCTCGCGTTTCTCACGTGCTGATGCTGTCGATCTGCACGCCGTAACGCAAGATGATGGTCTTGAGACGCTGCGTCGCCGCGAAGGCGCGCTCACGGTCTTGCGGCTCGAACGCGATGGTAATGCGTCCGTCGTCGCCCGGCACGGGCGGTCGGGCTTGAATTTGCAGGGGTTTGGAGAAGGTCGTGTCACGCGTGACGTCGTGTAGGACCTTCATGAACGTCAACTCGTCCACGCCTTCGAGCGTGAAGGAGATGCCTTGTCGAGGCGTCATGACTCAGCGTAACGACCGCGAAAGGTGCGGGGCATGAAGTCTTTCTCAAGCGGATGAGGGGGTGGGGATTCTTCGCGAACGGACGGTCGCTCGCCACGGTAGGGTGAACGCAGCATGAAGCCCTGCCCTTCCTGCTGCCCGATCTTTCACCGTCGCTTCCTTCCACGACCGTTTCGTTGGTCTTCGAAGGATTCGACGGAAGATGTGTCCGATCGTCAAAGTCCCGGCTTAGGGCGTCGTCAGTCATTTCCAACGTCAGCTGGCTTCAGAGGGGCCGCCAACCGCGAAGTTCGCCGGGCTCGGATCTTCGCTGAGCGGCGGTACGCCCTTTCGCGCGCAAGGCGAGCATCGATTCACGAGCGCTCGCCCGCGCCTTAACCCTCGCTGTTTCTCATCAACGGGGAAAGCGACGTATGCTGACCTTACATGCTCGTCTCGAACACCGTGTCGGACCTTCTTGCCCGTGAGCGGGTGCTGCTCGCCGACGTCCTCGCGTTCTTGGAGTCGCAAGGATCGCCGCCCGAGACGATGGAGCACGCCCGAAGTGCCATCGCGAACCTCGACGAGGTTTTTTTGCTCGTGGTGGTGGGCGAGTTCAACGCGGGCAAATCGAGCTTCCTCAACGCGTTGCTCGGTCAGGACGTGCTTCCCGAGGGCGTGACGCCCACGACCGACCGCATCTACGTGCTGACGCATGGAGAGCGCGGCGAACCTCAGGCGACGGCCGATCCGTTCGTGGTGCGCTTGAAAGTGCCCTTGGAGAACTTGCAGAACATCGCTCTCGTGGACACGCCGGGCACCAACGCCATCATTCGGCAGCACCAAACGCTCACCGAGGGGTTTTTGCCAAGGGCGGACCTCGTGCTGTTCCTGACGAGCGCGGACCGTCCGTTCACCGAGTCGGAGCGGCAGTTCCTGACGCTGGCGCAGCGCTGGGGACGCTCGGTGATCCTGATCGTGAACAAGGCGGACTTGTTGGAGGCGGACGTGCAGCGCGAGCAAGTCCGCATCTTCGTGCAGCAAGGCGCGCGTGGCGTGCTGGGTCTCGCGCCGCCCGTGTACCTCGTGAGCGCTCGGCGCGAGCAGCGCGGCGGAGACGAAGGCTTCGCGCGGCTGCGGGCCGATTTGGAGGCCCGTCTCAGCGATGCCGAGCGGGCGCGCCTGAAGCTGCAAAGCCCCTTGAGCGTCGTGCGTGAGTTGCTCGCGGGCGAGGAGCGCCGAGCGAACGCGGCGCGCGAGACGCTGCGGCAAGACGCGGAAACTCTGCGAGACCTCGAGGCGCAGCGCGAACGGCACCGCGACACGATGCTGGGCGAGCTGGACGGGCAGCTCAACCGCCTGAACCGCTTGCTGAGCGAATTCGAGAATCGCGCGGACAAGTTCATCGACGAGCACCTGCGTCTCTCCAAGGTGAGGTCGCTGTTGAACTCGCGGCAACTGGAGGACAAGTTCCGCGAGGAAGCCGTGCGCGACCTACCAGAGGCGATCGAGCGGCAATTCGAGTCGATGATCGACCGGTTCGTGGAGGCCAACTTGCACTTCTGGGAAGACGTGCAGGCGTTCTTGGTGCGCCGCGCGCCGCAGCGGGACGTGGCGAGGACGCGCTTCTCGTACGACCGGACGTCGCTGATCGAAGGCATCGCGGGAAGCGCGCAGCAGCACTTGCAGGACGTGACAAGCGAGCAACTCGCCAAGCAACTCTCGCAGGACGCCGAGGACGCGATGAAAGGCGTGATCGGCTTCGGAGCGGGCGGGTTGACGCTCGGGGCCCTCACCGTCGCGATCGTCGGGGGAACCTTGGCGGATTTGACGGGTGTCCTCGCGGGACTCACGCTCACCGGGCTGGGCTTGTTCGTGTTGCCCGCCAAGCGTTTGCAGGCCTTGCGGCAGTTGCGCGTGAAAGTCGGGCAGTTGCGTGTGGCGCTCGAAGAAATCGTGCGGCGCGAGTACGAACACGAGCAGGCGCGGGCCGATACGCGTCTGGGTGACGCGGTGAAGCCGTACACCCGCTTCACGGAACTCGAGACGAAGAGACTCCAAGACGCCTCGAATCGCTCGGCGGAATTGCGCGCCCGCCTCGAAGCCCTCGGCAGCGAAGTCGACGCGCTGAAGTGATGCCGGCAACGAAAAAAGCGCCCTTTCGGACGCTGATAAATCCATCATACCGAGCTATTCGATGAGAAAGGTGTTTATGCACGGTCTTCCCACGGTCGCCCGCGCGCGCCCGACAAGGTCGCCGCGAAGTCCAAGGCGACGCTGAGCCCGACGCGGTCCGCTTCCGGACCGCCGAGCAGCAGGGACACGTTCTTCGACACGCGCTCCCACACGGGCCAACCGCCGATCGGCCGAGCTTCCCACGCGCCGGGAACGTCGAGCGCCGCCTTGCCGAGGTCGAGCTTGTCGCTTTCGAAGGCCGGCACGTCCGGCAAAGCGACGAGCAGGTCGTCGATGACTTCGCGGCGAACGCCGACGGGCACACCCACGAGGCGACCGCCCACCGGTTCGTAGCCGGCGGGATCCGCGCCTCGAACGGGCGGCAGGACGCGCAGTCCTCCCTCGCCGGGGCGCAATGTGAAGCCGCTTCTACGCAGCACCGGGAAGTCGCTCGGCGCGGTAAGTTCCAATCTCGGAAACTGCACGTACGCTCGCCCGTGGGTCGTCACGACTCCGAGGTCGTGCTCCAGCAAGGCGGGCCCCTCGCTGCCGACCGCCACGACGACGTGCGAGGCGGTGACGTTGTGCGTCTCGGCGACGACGATCTGCATCGTGGAGGTGATGTCGAGGCGTCGCACCTCCACCCCTGCGTTCGTGAGACGCGCCTCGGTGTTGAGCAGCAAGTCCGCGCCGAGCCGCACCGCGCCGTACCCGTACGACAAGGCGAGGGTCGTGGCGCTTCCATACCCGCCGGTGTCGTCGAAGACGGCGCCTCCGATTCGCTCGAAGTCCAGCAAGGTCGTCGCGAGGATTCGGTGCTCTTGCGGCAGGCGCGCCAGGAACCGCGCGGCGTCCTCGCCGTGCTCGGACAGGGCTGCCACGCCGACCTCGTGGAAAGGTGGATCGTGGGGGCGGCGCACGCCCGTCTCGCTGGCCGGATCACGCCATACGCCGCGCGTCCAACGCGCCCTCGCTTTCCAGGCGGAGGGCAAGTCGAGGGCGGTCCAGACGCCGCGGGCGACGCCTGTCAGGCCTCCTTCGCTCGGAATGCCGCCCCTCTCCACGATCAACACGCGCGCGTCGGGTTGGAAGGTCCGAAGGTAGAAGGCGGCGGCGAGTCCCATGCGTCCGCCGCCGAGCACGACGACGTCGTACGCGCGCTCTTCGAACGGTTGACCGACGTGTGCGAACACGCGTCCCGAGCTCGGAGCAGGGCTCGTCATGGGGACTCCGTGAGCAGTGCGTGGTTTTTCCCCCACGAAGCGCTCACTTCGGTGTTACACTGGCCGCACATGCGTGCCCTTGCCTTGCTCCTCGCGCTCACCGGCGCCGCCGACGCCGTGAACGTTCGAGTGCTCGTCGCCTCGGCGCCGACCGTGCGCGTTCGCGTTCCCATCGACACCTCCTCAGCCTACCAGGGGACGTCGCCGAGTACCCCCACGTTCGCCGAGTGGATCGTCGGCGTGAAAGGCAACCGCCTCACGCTCTCGGGTCAAGACAGCGGCTCGGACAGCTTGTACCTGCCGCCCGCCACGAACTCCGTCGTCATGATCGGCAACGCCGATTACCGTGGCGGCGTGCAACTGCGCGCCGCGAACGGCAAGGTGGAGGCCGTCAACGTCTTGCCCATCGACGACTACCTGCGCGGCGTCGTTCCGTCGGAGAT
Source organism: Deinococcus yavapaiensis KR-236 (assembly GCF_003217515.1). NCBI lineage: Bacteria > Thermotogati > Deinococcota > Deinococci > Deinococcales > Deinococcaceae > Deinococcus > Deinococcus yavapaiensis. The sequence goes on from NZ_QJSX01000006.1 coordinate 185,863, forward strand.
GCCGTCTTCCTGGCCGCTCGAAGCCCTCAAGGCCCAAGCGGTCGTCGCGCGCACGTACGCCATCTCGCGCCTGTCGCCGCGCGCCGCGTACGATTTGTGCGCGACCGAGCAGTGCCAAGTGTACGGCGGTCTCGCCAAGGAGACGCCGTCGGCGAGCGCCGCCGTCGATGCGACGCGCGGGCAAGTCGTTTCCTTCGGCAACACGGTCGCGCGCACGTACTTCTCCAGCGACTCGGGCGGTTTCACGGCGAGCGCTTCGGAAGTGTGGGGCATGGACCTTCCGTACCTCGTTGCGCAACCCGATCCGGCCTCACGAGGCCCAAAGAGCGCGTGGACGCTCTCCTTGCCGCTCTCGAACGTCGCGAACATCGCCGGGCGCTACGGCGTGCGGGCGGGCGCCTTGTCGAGCGTCGCCATCACGAAGGCGAGCGTGTCGGGCCGCCCCACCGAGATCACCTTCACGGGCGCGAACGGCACGGCGCGGCTCACGGGCGCGGAAGCGGGCGGGTTCGTGCGGGCGCTCGGAGCGTTCTCCACGCGCGTCGTCTTCGGCGGCACCGATCCGTTGATCGTGTCGGGCGCGGGCAACGGGCACGGCGTCGGGCTCTCGCAGTACGGAGCCCAAGGCCTCGCGAACCTCAACTGGAACCACCTGCAAATTCTGGGCTTCTACTTCCCGGGCGCCGCGATGAGCGCCTTGCAGGAAGCGGCGGGGCAAGTCGCGCCGTCGCTCGGCGAGGCGGCGACGTTGCCGCGTCCATCTCCCGACACGCTGGCCGCCCTCGTCGGCCAGCCCGCCGATTGAGCGCGCTCCTTGTGGCATTCCTCACGCTTTCCCGATAGTCTGCGAGGCATGCGCCGCTCGCTGGCCTTTTCCCTGCTCGCGCTTCTCGGGAGCGCCTTGCTGCCCGCCCTCGCGCGCACCGTCGAGATCGTGTCCGCCGACCGCCTCGAGGTGCGGCGCGACGACGGCCAGGAAATCGTCGTTATCAGCGGCGAGAACGTGCAACTCAAGATCGACCGTGAAAGCATCACGGCGACCCGCGTGGAATTCAACCGGACCAAGCGCACGTTGACGCTCGTCGGGCGCGGCACGTACCGCTCCTTCGTCCAAGACGCCTCGGGCCGCGAAAGCGAACAGGTGCTGAGCGGCGAGAACCTTGTCGTGGACCTTGCCACGCAAGACCTCGCGGGCGAGGACGTCATCGTGTCCACGGCGAACCTCGAGATTCGGGGCGAGGACGTCGAGCGCGTGCCCGGCCAACTCTCCGTGCGCGACGGGTACTTCACGCCGTGCGCGAAGTGCGGTCGGACGCCCAACGATTACGGGGTGCGCGCTCAGCAAGTGTTTTTGTATCCCGGTGACCGCATCGTGGCTTACGGCGCGACCCTGCTGCTCGCCGACGCGCCCGTCGCGTACCTCCCGGCGCTCGTGCTGTTCCTCAACGATCCCGACCGCCAACCGCGCATCAGCTTCGGACAGTCGGACGTGGACGGCTTCACCGCTCGCCTCGACTTGCCCTTTGTGATCGGCACGACCGCGCAAGGCTTCACGTTGCTGCGCTACTACGGCAACCGCACGCCGCGCTTCGGGCTCGGCGTGGACATGACCGCGTACGATTTGCCGCTTGGCTTGCAACGCCTCGATCTCTACGCGCTCGCCAATCCCAAGCCCACGGCGGACAGCGAGGACGGGTACGACATCGACTTCCGCGTGCGCGGACGCGGCCTGCTCGACGCGGACTTCACGAAGAGCGGGGTGTCGTACACCTTCGAGGCGACGCGCTCGGACAGCTTGACGCTCTCGAACGCCACGGTTCCGGCCGACGGCATCGCGAACGTGGACGTCACGGCGAAAGCCGAAGTCGGCGACTTCGACTTCTCCGTCCGCTACCTCGACCGTTTCGGCCCCGAGCCGACGGGCGCGGCCTTGCCGACCGTGCTGCGCCGTCCCGAACTCGACATCCAGTACGACGGGTACAAAGCGGGCGACTTCAGCGCGGACTTCGGTGTGACCGTCGGCAACTACCGAGGCGCCGTCCGCGAAGGTTCTCAGCTCGCGCGCCAAGGCATCTTCAACGTGTCGGCCGGCCGCTTGGCCGAAACGCACACCTTGTCCTTCTCCGCCAAACCCTGGGACGGGACGCAACTCAATCTCTCGAACTCGTACTCGGGTCAGTTCTACTCGACGGGCCAGCGCGTCGTCAGCTACACCGTCGGCGCCGGCCTCACGCAGTCGTTCGGGACGAACTACAGCGCCTCGCTCAACTACGTGTACACGCGCGACGAGGGCGTCGGGCCATTCTCGACGAGCATCTTTCCCTCGTACCCCGTGCGCCGCCTCTCGAGCGTGCTCACCGCGTCGGTCAACGGTCGTCCGACGTCCAACCTCAGCTTCGGCGTGAGCCAAGCGTACGATTTCTTCAAGGAGCGCGACAGCCAGACGCCGACGAGGTTCACCGTGAATCTCACGCCGACGCCCGGCTTTCCCGTCTCGCTGAACGGCACCTTGGAGTACGACGCGTTCGAGCAAAGCGTTCAAAGGTGGACGCTCAACAGCACCATCGGCGGAACGGGCGTGACGAACCGTGGCTTCTCGGTGTCCTTCGACACGGGGTACGACATCCGAGGCGGCTTCTCGCCGCTCAACACGACCCTCGCCTACGTGGCCGACACGGGTGACACGGCGAGCTTCAGGGCGACGTATGACCTCAATGACCACGAACTCGACACCATCCAGACGAAGCTGAAGGCGACGTCGACGTACGACGCCATCCTCAATCCCGTCTCGCTGGACGTGGACCTCACCTTCGGCGTGTCCAATCCGCAGTACACGGGCACGCAAAGCGTGACTTGGCGCGACGTGACCTTCTCGTCGCAGCAAAACTTCCTGCTGCCCGACGCGAAGGTCGAACCGGGTCAGGACAACGCGAACGGCAAGTGCCCGCCGAACGCCTCGTCATCGCTCGAAGGATGCGGCACGCTCACCTTCCGCGTTGCCGGCCCGAGCGGGGCGCTCAACTCCTGGAACGCCACCTTCGGCGGTTCGTACGACCTGCTGCGCGGCGGATGGACGAATCCGACGCTCGCGGGCCAATTGCAAGTCACGAACGGCAGCAATCGCTTCGTCGCGCAAGCGACCGTGAACGTGCCCGGACTCGAGTCGCAGTACCTGGAACTCGCCAACGCGGGCTTGTCGGGGCAACTCGACATCACCCCTCGCGTCGGCATCGGGGGCGACGTGCGATACGTTCGTACGCGCGTCGGTGAAGCCGTGACGGAAACGCTGACGCTCAATCCTCTCAACCTCACCTTCGGCCTCGGGCGCAACGAACGCCCTGACGCGTACCTCACGTTCGGGCTGCAGCAGACCCTCACGTTCGGGGCGAACTTGCCGCGCACGCCCTTGCAACCCATCGTGAAGCTCACGGTGGACCGCTGCTGCTGGGCCTTCCAATTCGAGCTCAATCCCGTGCAACGCCTCGCGCGCTTCTCGCTCTCGCTGCCCGCCGGCGGCGGCCAAAGCATCGAATTCACGCCCGAAGGTCCGCGCCTGCCCGGCCTGCTTTCAGGAGGCACTCCGTGAAACGCATTCTCGCCTTGATGACGCTGCCTTTGCTGCTTGCCGCCTGCACGGGCACCGTGGAGGAACTGCCCTCCATTCGCCTCGTGATCGCCGACGGAGCGCGCACCCTGCGCTCGGTGAACTCGCAAAGCCCGAGCACGTCTCCCGTCACGGTCACGACCACGAGCGACGTCGTCGGCCTCACGAGCGCGCAAAGCGGCACGCGCGTCGCCGTGGCCTTTCCGGACCGCGTGGAATTGCGAGACGCGAACTTGGTCGTCGCGAGCACCATCGCCGCGCCGAGCGGCTTCACGCCCTGCTTCTCGGGCCTGCGAGGCGACGAGAACGGCTCACGCCTCGCCCTGCTGTCGTCGTGTACGAACAACACGCAGCAAAACGTGCTGCTGTACAGCCCGAACGGTGATTTGATCTTCAACCAGCAGTTGCCCCTCCCGAGCTACGATCCCTCGACGATTCGATTCGACGTATCCGCCGACGCCGTGTTCCTCGCGCGCCCGACCATCAGCGGCGGCGGTGAAGTCTTGCGCGTCACGGCGACTGGCACGACGACGTTGCTCACGACGCCCTCGCCCATCGAGGATCTCGTGGTGCGAGGCGCCACCGTGTTCGTGTCCACGAGCGGAAGCGTCACGCCGATCAATGCTGCCGCGAGTCCGCCCGCGCTCGGCACGCCACTTCTCACCTTGGACGCCGAACGCCTCTTCTCGAACGGAAACTTGCTCGTCGCGTTCGACGCGGACACTTCCAACGGCACGGTCAGCGTCACGAACGACGGCGCCGTCACCGCTCGCGTGCCGTTCACGCCCGCGCTTCAAGACGCCACCGTCGCGCCCGACAGCTACCTGTACCTGCTGCAACGCACGGGCCTCGCCCGGGTGGACGTCGTGCGGCTCGTCGAGTCGCCGACACGCAACTACCTCGGCGTCAACGTGACGGACGGCCGCTTCCTCGCGTGGATCGTGTCGGACGCGGCCACCGCGTCGGCAAGCCGTACAATCGAACCGTGAATTTCGGGAATTTGCACCTTGATCACGTCGCGATCGCGACGTCGGACCTCGACGTCGGCGCCGCGCCGTACGTCGTCCTCGGCCTCACGCCCGAAGGTCCGGACGAGGAGGTCGAGACGCAAGGCGTACGCGTGCGCGCCTTTCACGTCGGCGCGTCCCTCGTCGAACTCCTCATGCCGACGCGCCTCGACAGCCCGATCGCCACGTACCTCGAAAAGCGAGGCCCGGGCTTGCACCACGTCGCCTTTCGCGTGCCGAACCTCGAAGGTGAACTCGCGCGTCTCAAGGCGCAGGGCGCGGTGCTTCTCAACGAGACGCCTCGCCCGGGCCGCGCGGGGACCCGCGTCGCCTTTCTACATCCGAGGTGGGGCGGCGGCACGCTCATCGAACTCGTCGAGCATCCCGGAGCGGCCTCTTGAAAGGCGTTTGGTGGGCGCTGGCCCTGCTGTGGATGGGCGGTATCTTCTATTTCTCGTCGCAAACGGGTGACACCATCGGCCTCAAGCCGCCGCTCGACAAAGTCGCTCACTTCGCCGTGTACACCGTGCTGAGCTTTTTGTTGACGCGAGCGACGGGCTCGTGGCGCGTCGGACTCGTCTTGACGGCCTTCTACGGAGCCTTCGACGAGGTGCATCAAGCGTTCGTGCCGGGCCGCGAGGCGGGCCTCGCCGACTGGTGGTTCGATTTGCTCGGCGGGTTCGTCGGAGCGAGGCTCGGCGTGTGGAGGCGGCGCTCGAAGGAGAGCGTTCCGCCTCAAGTGGAACTCAGCTTCGAAGGTTGACGGACGTCAACGCTTCAGGGCGAAGTCGAAGCTGGACTTCGCCCTGTTCTTCATCGCGGCGACGCTCTCCCAGTTCGGCGAGGTCCGTTCGCGCACGGTTCGCAACATCGCCGCGCCGTCGAACTCCGTGCCGACATGAAAGGCGCCCGCGTCCGCGCAAAAGCCCGCTACCTTCGGATCGTAGCTGACGCCCGCGAATCCCACGCCCGCCGCCGCCGCCAAAATTACCGCGTGCAGGCGCACTCCGATCACGTACCCCGCGCCCGCGATGGTGTCGAGGGCGACGCGCGGATCGTCCGTCGACACGATCTCCCCACCGATGAGGCGGCACTCCTCGTCGTCTTGCGACGGCATGAAGCTCAGCGCGACGACCTCTCGCCCTTCGGCGCGCAACTCGCGCGCGAGGACGGCGAGGCGCGTCGTGGCGCCGCGCTCTCCTCCGCGCGGCGCGAGAATCACGCGGTTCTCGTCGCGCTTCACGTCACCCGCCGAGAGCAGCAAAGCCGGATCGCCGCCGAGCGACGCCGAAATGCCGAGCGCTTCGAGGGTTCGCACGCTGCCCGCGTCGCGCACGATCGCCGGGACGCCTCGCAACGCCGCCTTCACCTGCCGCCCGCCCGATTCGCTGAGCGGTCCCACGCTTTGGTTGAACACCACGACGCGCTTTCGAAAAAGCTTCCCGAGACGAATGACCGCCAGGTAGTACGCCAGCGTTCGCCCGCTCGTCTTGTCTTGCAAAAGGCCCCCTCCGCCCGACAGCAGCACGTCGCACCACGTCACGGCCTTCAGGAGTTCCAGGGGATGCATACGCGCCGAGGACCGCACGCCGTACGTGCGGGCGGTGTCGTTCGGCGTGGCCGACAAGAGGTCGACTTCGTGTCCGCGCGCGCGAAGCTCGCGGGAGATGGCGAGGGCGAGCGCTTCGTCGCCCGTATTCGCGAAACCGTAGTAGCCACTGACGAGGATCTTCATAAGCAAGAAAGCGAGCGAGGAGGGCCAATCGACCCTCCTCGCTCGACCGGAGTCAGCCTATCAGATTCGCTGGCCCGTCTTCGGCGCTCGGCGCTCGGCGATTTGCCCTTTGAAGAACTGCAGGCCCCTCGACACGATCGGAATCAGCACGAATCCGATCAGGGCGCCCACCCAAATTCCGTTGAAGGTTCGCAGCAGCGAGATCAACAGCGGCGTATGCGAGTGGCTGAAGGTGTTGAGGATGCTCGATTGCCCGACCACACCCCCGGCGAGCAGCAGGTACGACATGTACGGCGGGAAGAAGTTCGTGAGGCCCAAGATGCCCGCCGGGTGCCCGAAGATCTCCTTCGTGCGCGGGCGGATCATGGAGTCTTGAAGCGCTTGGCGCACCTTCGCCTCCGTGTCGGACACGCCGACCGCCGGGGTGTTGCCGCGGCGCAGCACCACGAGGGCAATGGCGGCCAAGCCGAACATGATGATGGCGATGTCGCCGAGCCGCATCGGCGTGTTGTAAAGGTCCGTGGCGGTCTTGCGAATGTCTTGGCGCGGCAGCAGCGACAACCCGAACAGCAACAGCGGCACGACGAGCGTGAGGCCGACGCCGCGGAACGGATCGAGGCCGAGCATCGCGAGTCGGTCCGTGGCGAGCGCCGCGACGAACAAGGCGCCCATGACGCTCAAAAGCGTGGCGAGCAGCCAGTCCGTGGGTTTGTTGCGCCGCATCACGAGGCCGAGCGCCGGGAAGGTCACGGCGGCGACGAGCGCGAACGTCCCGAACGGAGCGCCGTGGTTCACGACCGCCGCCCCTACAAGCGTCAAGGCGGCCGCGGCGACGCCGAGGCGCGACAGCGGGTAGCTCAGCGCCATCAGCACGAGCGCGAGTATCGGCCCGATCATCGATAGCCAACGCAGGGCCGCGCTCGGAGCGTACTCGCTCATCTGCGGCATCCCCACTTGGATGTTCGCGCGGCCCAAGCCCGCCTTGAGCGACGTCAGGAACGTCTTGGTGTCGTCCTCGCGTTCGTACGGCCGGACGTACAGCAATCGGTGGCTGCGCTCGCGCGCCGCGAGGACGTACTTGCTCGCCGTCTCCTCGGGGTCGAGCAGCCTTTGCCACTCCGGACGAATTGCGAACAGGCGAATCGCGGGACGATCGCGAATGACGTCCTCGATGCCTTTTTGCTGATCGGCGACCGACGCCTCGATCACGGCGGGCACGCGACTTCCGAGGCGCTCTTCCAAAGTCTTGAGGCGTTCGGGATCGTTGTTCGCGACGAGGTTCGAGCCGTTGAAGACGATGAAGGGTACGTTCGGCCAATCGGTCGCGAAGAGGCCGAGCTTCACGCTCGACACGTCGTACGGACGGTAGACGAGCACGAGGCCGTCGCGCTGCAACTCGGAGATGAGCGGCGTGTCGGGTCCGGCGGGCAAGCCGCGAATGTCCACGGGCCATCCGATCCACGTGCGCCCGCGCCACGTGACCTGCTCGGTGCGGTACGTGTAGCGATCGCGCAGCGCTTCCACGACGCCCGGCTTCACCGACGTGAGGTACGTGTAGTTCGGACGCACGGAAGCGCTCGGATCGTCCGCGACGATCTCCGAGCCCGAGCGGATGATGGCCGCGCCGCGCCGCGGGTAATCCCCGACGACGTCTTCGAACACGGCGACGCCGTTCACGCCGTACGAGCGGTACTCGCGCAGCAGATCGTGCCAGTCACGGCCGAGTTCGGTCGCCTGGCTGTTGAGGGCGGAGTAGTCCATCACGACCGTGACGGTCCGCTTGCTCTGCTCGTATTGAATGCGATTCCAAGCGAGAAGCAGCGCGGGAACGAAGCTGACGAGCAGCGCGATCAGGAGGATCAGCCGCAGCCGGTCGAACCTCGCGGAAGAGGGCGGTGAAGACAACACGCCCTCCAGTATCGCTCAATCGAGAGATGGGAGATGAAGACCTCTTTCTTCGTCGCACGTTCCCCTTTCGGGGAAGCTGCCACGAGAACCGGAATCACAGCGCGCCGCGAATGCGGTGCGTCAGCATGTCGAGCGCGGGCTCGTTGAGGCCGCCGTGCGGAATGATGACGTCGGCGTAACGCTTCGTCGGTTCCACGAACGTGAGGTGCATGGGCCGCACGAACTCCAGGTACTGCTGAATGACGCTTTCGGGGGTGCGTCCGCGCTCGGCGGTGTCGCGCTGCAAGCGGCGGATGAAGCGCACGTCCGCGTCGGCGTCCACGAAGACCTTGAGGTGCATCTTGTCGCGCACGCGAGGCTCGTACAGGGCGAAGAAGCCTTCGAGCACCACGACGGGCGCGGGCAGGATCGTCTTCGTGACGTCCGAGCGCGTGTGCTGCGCGAAGTCGTAGGTGGGCATCTCGATCGGGACGCCGCTCGTGAGGGCGTCGAGTTGCGACAGCATGAGGTCCCAGTCGAAGGCGGCAGGATGATCGTAGTTCGTCTTGAGACGCGCTTCGAAAGGAATGTCGCTTTGGTCGCGGTAGTAATTGTCTTGGTTGAGGACCGCCGCGGCGCCCGTCTCGCCGACCGTGTCGATGACGCGGCGCGTGACGGTCGTCTTGCCGCTGCCCGAGCCGCCCGCGATGCCGATGACGAAAGGTTTCAAATCGATCTCCTGTTCACGTCAGTCGCCGCCCATGTGCGACAGCGACCCGATGAGGCGAATGCGGCGCAAGGCGAAGTCCCGCGCGACTTCGTGCGTGGCTCGGTGGTGCCGCACCGCTTCGGCACACACGTTCGCGACGTTCGCGTACACGCGCTCGGCCGCTTCCTCGGGAGCGACGCCGCTCGCGGCGGCGATGAGTCCGGCGGCGTTCACGACGAAGTCGGGCACGTAGACGATGCCCGCCTCCTTCACGAGGTCCTCGCCGCCGTGCGAAATCGGGAAGTGCTCGCCGCCGGCGATGATGCGCGCTTGCAACCGCGGAATGTCCGCGCGCCGAATCGAGCGGCCGAAGCCGCAAGGCGAGAAGATGTCGCTCGGCACGTCGAAGATCGCGTCGGCGTCCACGACAGTGGGATTGCCGTGGTCCTCGGCGAATTCGCGCGCCTTCTCCGGGCGTCGGTCGGCGATCGTGATGCGAGCGCCTTCTCGCAGCAGGTGCGTGCACAAGGCGCGCCCCACCGAGCCCATGCCGAGCACGGCGACGCGCACGCCCCGCAAGCTTTCCGAGCCGAGGTGCACGCGCGCCGCCGCCTTCATGCCGCGGTAGACGCCGTAGGCCGTCACGGCGGGCGTGTCCGTGTTCATGCCGAGGGTGTGCGTGGTTTCCTGCGCGGCGAAGGCGATGTCGGTGCCTGCCACGCCGACGTCTTCGGTCAGGACGAGCCGCCCGCCGAGCAGACGCACTTGGCGGCCGAGGGCGCGGAACAGCGCTTCACGTCCGTGCGTGTCGCGCTCCTCGCCGGGCGGTTCGATGAGGACGCACGCGCCGCCGCCCAAATTCAAGCCCGCCAACGCGGCCTTGAGGGTGAGCGACTCGCTGAGGTAAAGCGCGTCGGACACCGCGTCTTCCTCGTCGTACGGCATGAGGCGGCATCCTGCGATGGCCGGCCCGAGGACGGTGGAGTGCACGGCGAGGATGGCTCGTAGGCCGCTCGGCGCGTGGTGCGCGAGCGTGATGCTTTCGTGACCGCGCGCCTGCATTTGCTCGAACATCAGCATGTTGCTCCAGACATGATCGGTTGCGTGTGCGGCGTCGCTTCGCGCGCCGCGCCGCCCTTCATCCTAGCAAAGGACGGCACCCGGCCGAATTTGAGAGTTGCGTGAAGTATTCGTGCACGAGTTCGGCGGCCGTGGTGTACAAATCAGGAAAGGTCCAAGGTGAAAACGACGCGATAGCGGCTTGTCAGAAAGGTGTAAGAGGGTCCTCCCATAAAATGCGTGCAGTGCGACAAAGATGAGAAAATGTTCTAAGATGGTGGCAAGGAAGGCAACGCGCGAATCACAAGGTCGCCAGCGGTGCGGCCTCGGGCGAGGCGAGCGCGGCGCGCCATCTTGAGGAAGGAATGAAAGGGGAACGCATGGAGATGATTGCACCGCTGGCCAAAGTGCTGGCCGAAGCGAACGGAATCGATTGGCGCAAAATCCAGGGAACGGGCCAAGGCGGTCAAGTCGTGGAGGAGGATATCCTCAACTACCTGACGCGCGTCATGGAAGGCGACGAAGAACCGCCTGCCACGCCCGTCGATCCGCCGCCGCCCGATTGGGACGGCGACATGAACCAGTTGCCCGACATGGCGGCGCTTGCTGCCGCCGGCGTGGACAGCGACATCGCCAATTACGTCGCGACGGCCCGCAACGAAAGCGCGGACCTCGCGAGCGACGTCATGGACTTCGAGTTGGAACTCGACGACGACGACACCGAGGTGGCCGCCTCGCACGAAGAGCCGATCACTCCGCTCGACGACGAGCCCAGCGCACCGCCCGTCGTGGAACCGCCCGCCGCTCCGCCTGCCGCGAGTGCCGGCATCGCGGGAGGCTTGCTCTCCAGCTTGTACCGCAAGCCCGAGGTGCAAGCCAGCGCGCCCGCGCAACCCGAGCCCGAGCCGCAACCCGAGCCGATCGCGGCGAGTGCGCCCGCGCCCGTCTCCCAGCCGCAAGCCGCGCTTGCGGAACCCGAAGTGGTCGAGCAGGACGTCGTGGAGCCCGAAGTCGTAGAGGTCGCCCCGGCTGCCTCGATGCCCGTCGCACCCCCCGTCGCCGAGCCGCAAGTCGTGGAGCCCACGCCCGTTCCGGTCGCGCCGGTCGTCACGCCGCCCGTCGCCACGCCCGTGTTCCAACCTGTCGTGGTGACCTCGCAGCCCGCTCCGGCGTACACACCTGCCGTCGCCGCGCCGATCTCCGGCAACTTCGTCACGCTGCGTCGCTCGTTCGGAGCGTACTCGCTCGTGCAAGCGGGCGAGCAACTCGGCGAGCACTTCGGTGGAGCGTCGGCGCCGCTCGCCGTGTTCGTTGCGCGTGCGGCCGCGCGCGCCCTCGGCACGCTCGGCTTGTCGAGCGTCGGGGTCTACTCCGTCGGTGACGAACTCACGGCGCTCGCGACGCCCAACCTCACGGGCCACTTCCGTGACGCCGTCGCCGACCTCGGACGGGCCCAGAGCGGCACCTCCAGCGACTTGATGGTCGTCGACGCCGGCGAACTCGGCCTCGACGAGATCACGGTCGCCTCGGGCGTGACCCTCTCGTTCGGCGAGGACGTCCTGACGCTGTCGGGCGCGGTGTCCGTCAAGCGCGGCGCGGCCTTCTTGCGTGAAGTCGCCGAGCTGCTCGAATCGCCGATTCGTCTGATGCTCTGAAGCGTTCACCCGAAAAGCTTTAGTACACTGGGGCACGGTGCCGCGCGCACCGTGCCTTTCTTTTGAGGCCGAGCCGCGCGGCGAGGAGGAATATGCCGGGAATCGCGATCATCGGCGCTCAGTGGGGCGACGAAGGCAAAGGCAAGATCACCGACTTTCTCGCGCCGAAAGCGCACTTCGTCGCGCGTTACCAAGGAGGCGCGAACGCCGGGCACACCGTCACGGCGCGCGGCCAAACGTTCAAGCTCAACTTGCTGCCAAGCGGGGTGCTGCACGAAGGCGTCGTGAGCATCCTCGGAGACGGCATGGTGATCGATCCTTGGAAGTTCGTGGAGGAACGCGCGAGCCTGCTGGCCGCCGGCCTCACGCCGGAACTTCGCATCTCGGACCGAGCGCACCTCGTGCTGCCGCACCACAAGTTCGTGGACGGCCGCAAGAACTTCGTCGGCACCACCGGGCGCGGCATCGGCCCCGCGTACGCCGACCGCTCGCGTCGCGTCGGATTGCGGTTCGGGGACTTGCTGAGCGACGACGTGCTGAGGGAGCGGTTGGAGCGGTTGCTGGAAGCCAAGCCGAACTCCACGCGCGACGCGGGCTGGACGAGCGCCGAAGGCGCCTTCGACAGCCTGACCGAGATGCGCGAGCAAGTCCTGCCGTTCGTGGCGGATACGGGCACCCAACTGCGTCAAGCCGTCAAGGAAGGCCGTAACGTCCTCTTCGAAGGCGCGCAGGCGACGTTGCTGGACCTCAACTACGGCACGTACCCCTTCGTGACGAGCAGCCATCCCACGGTCGGCGGCATCCTCGTCGGGGCAGGCGTGAACCACAAGGCCGTGAGCAAGGCGTACGGCGTCGCCAAGGCATTCAACACCCGCGTCGGCCACGGACCGTTCGTGACGGAAGTCTTCGGAGAAATGGAGCACCGTCTGCGCGGCGACGGCTCGCAGCCTTGGGACGAGTTCGGCACGACGACGGGCCGCGCTCGCCGCGTCGGCTGGCTGGACTTGGAGTTGCTGCGCTACGCGGTCGACGTCAACGGCTTCGACGGTCTGGTCATCAACAAGATGGACGTCCTCGCGGGGCTGGAGACGGTGAAGGTGTGCGTGCGTTACGACGAAGCGGGCGAGCCCGTCTACCGAGAGATGCCAGGCTGGGCGACGACCGAGGGCGCGACGTCGCGCGACACGTTGCCGAAAGAGGCGCAAGCGTACCTGGACCTCATCGAGCAGGAGACGAATTGCCCGGTGGTGATCTTCTCGTGCGGCCCGGAGCGCGAAAAGACCTACGGCGCCGTCGACTGGTCGTGACTCGGGCTTCGGCTGCAAACAAATCGGAACCCCTTACACAATCATAAGATTCTGGCGGAACTCAGACAGTTTAGGTAAGATGGCGCTCCTACACTGACCCCCATCGCACGAGCGGCCTTCCGCCATGCGCTCCCGGAGGTCACCGTGCTCATCGAACGATCAATACCAACAGGACAGGTGGACGTGGACGAAATCGATCAAATGCGGGACAGTGACACCCTGCCCGACGAGCACATCAAGACTTCCGGTCTCGCCGACCTCACGGACGAGTGGCTCACCATCATCGGCGAGGACCCCGACCGGGAAGGCTTGCTCAAGACGCCCAAACGCGTCGAGAAAGCGTGGCAGTTCATCACCTCGGGCTACCGCATGGACTTGCAGGAAGTCGCGAACGACGCGGTCTTCGCGGCCGAAGGCTCGGAGATGGTCATCGTGAAGGACATCGAGTTCTACTCCATGTGCGAACACCACATGCTGCCCTTCTTCGGGCGCGCGCACATCGGCTACATTCCGAACGGCAAGATTCTTGGCCTCAGCAAGTTCGCGCGCATCACCGACATGTTCGCGCGAAGGTTGCAAGTCCAAGAGCGCGTCACCACTCAAATCGCCGAGGCGATTCAGGAACTCCTGCAACCGCTCGGAACGGCCGTGGTGCTCGAAGGCGTGCACCTTTGCATGGCGATGCGCGGCGTGGAGAAGCAACACTCGTCCACGACCACCTTGGCGATGCGCGGCGCGTTCAAGGACGACGCGCGCACGCGCGCCGAGTTCATGACGGCGATTCGCCAGCGTTCCGTCACGCTGTAACGTTCTCCGTGCGACGCTAGAAGCGTGACGCCTCTCAATTCCACCCTCACGGCAGTGCCCGGCTTTCGAGTCGGGCACTGGACGCATCTCGAAGCAAAGACAGGTTGCACGGTCGTGCTGTGTCCACCCGTAGGCGCCGTCGCGTCCGCGTCTTTTCTGGGACCGTCGCCCGGCACGCGCGAAGGCGTTCTGCTCGCGCCCGACAAGAAGATCGAACGCATCCACGCCGTGCTCCTCACGGGCGGGAGCGCCTTCGGCCTGAGCGCCGCGACGGGTGTCGTACGCTTTCTCGAAGAGCAAGGCGTCGGGCATCCCACACCCGCCGCCAAGGTGCCGCTCGTCGCGAGCGCCGTCGTGTACGACCTTCTCGTCGGAGATTCGAAAGTCAGGCCGGGCGAAGCGCAAGGCTACGAGGCGGCGAGCACCGCGACGACCGACCCCGTGCCGATTGGCTTGGTCGGTGCGGGAACGGGCACGACCGCCGGGAAGTACGGGCCGCCCGAAACGATCGCGCGCGGCGGGCTCGGCTCTTCGTACGTGGCGCGCGGCGGAGCGAGCGTGGGGTGCGTCGCCGTCGTCAATCCTATCGGCGACGTCGTCGGGCCGAGCGGCGAAGTGCTCGCCGGACCGGGAACGGGCGTGCACGGCCCCATCGGGACCAAGGCCGCCGAGGTGACGAACACGACCCTGCTCGTTCTCGCCACGTCGCACGCCGTGACGAAGCCCGAAGCGAAACGCTTCGCGGACGCCGCCCAAGCGGCCCTCGCCCGCGTCATCCGACCTTCCCACACGCCCTTCGACGGAGACGCCGCCTTCTTCCTCTCGTCGGCCGACCTTCCGGCGGCCGACGCCCTGCTGATGACGGCGCTCGTGCAAGACGCCGTTCAGGAAGCGGTGTGGAGCGCCATCGAGCGTTGACGTCCGCGTGGGCTTCCCTCGGGCTTCGCCGTGCACGAAGGAAGTCTGGTCAGGCATTGAAGTCCATGCGCGCCGGTTCCCGTGTCACGCCTGCGCTCGCCTACATCGCCTACAGCTCATTCACCCAAGGCGCCGCCTCCGCTTTCCTAAGCGTCCACGCGGACGTCTCGCACCCCGTCGAAACGAGGTCGGCACCTTGAACTTCGTCCTGCCCGGCGAGGGCATGCTTCCCAGCGCCATGCTGCTCGAGGACGGCGGGAGAGGCGAGCGCTCCGCTCGAAGCGCTTCTCGGCGGGCTTGGACTCGAACCAAGGAGCTCGCCGTTGTCCTGCACTCGACGATCTCGCGGGCGAGCGCCCGCGACCTCGATGCTCCTAGCCTTCGCGAGGCAACTTCGGAAGCCGCAGAGCCTCGGGGTACAGAACGTGGTTGGCCGCTTGGGCCGCCTGCGCGCCTTCGTGCACGGCCGTCGCGACTTGATGCCCGTGCTTGTTCGACACGTCTCCCGCCGCGAAGAAGCACTCCAAGTTCGTCTGGTTCTTCTCGTTGATGCGTACGTGTCCGTTCGAAGCGAGGTTGACGCCGAGTTCGCTCAGCGGCGCCGTGTTGGGGTCGCTGCCGTACAAGCTGAACACGAGGTCCACGTCGAGACTGGACCCGTCGCGGAGGGAGACTCCGCACACCCCGTCCTCGGCGAGATTCACGCGCCGTACCACGCCACGCTTGACTTCGATGCCGCGTCGCCGCAACTTGCGCTCCACGGTGGGGGAGAGGGCGTTGCTCGCCGGGTCCACGAGCATCGTCAGGTCGCGCGAATACGTCAGGAACTGCAGCACCGTCCCAGCGGCCTTGTCGTCGTTACCGAGCAGCAGCACGCGGCGTTCCAGGCAGCGCCACCCGTCACACACAATGCACCAGAACAGCTGCTTGCCGACGAGGCGCCGCGCCCCCGGAAAGGTCGGCCAGCGATCGCGCACGCCCGCCGCCCAGATGACCGTCGAGGCGAGCAACTCGCCGTCCGGCATATCGAGCGCCAATCCGCCGGAAGCCTGACGAACGCGCGTCACCTCGCCGTCCCGAAAAGCCACGCCGAAGCGCGCCGCTTGCCGTACGCCGAGGTCGTGCAGCTTTCGCGCGTTCACGCCGTTTGGAAAGCCGAGGTAATTCTCGTTCGTCTGTCCGTACGTCCAGCGGCCCAACCCGCTGTCCACGACGAGGGTACGGCGCCGAAAGCGCCCCATGTACACGGCGGCGCTGAGGCCCGCCGGTCCGCCCCCGACAATCACGCAATCCCACCGTTCGTCCGTCGATTTCACGAAGCGCAGTACAGCCGACGCGGAACGACGCGATTGTGGTTCGTCCGCACTGTGAAGCGCGCGTCAAGACGAGGGCGCCCCTCGCGCGAGTGGGACCCCCACGCCCTCGTCGAGTCCCGATTGCTTCACCACGTGACGCTCCTCCTGGCGCAGGATATCTTCGATCTCGGCGTCTCCGCTCGGTCGAAGCGCGGCTCCTCCACCGAGTCGGAGGTGAATTCCGGCCTTCCAAGACTTGGCGCGGGGTAAGCCATCTCACGAGGTTCGTGCGCCTTATGGCAGACGCGGTTCCTCCGAGTGCGCTTCACAATGCGGGCATGACGCCTACAACTTCTTTGACCATCGAAACGTTCGATCCGAAAACGGCGTCGCGCGACACTTGGCGTGCCTACCACGCTTTCGCCGACCGGGTGCGTGCCGAAGTGCTTCCCGACGATCCCGCGACGCCTCCCGCGACGCGCGAACGCCTCATGTCGACGCATCCCGTGCATCACCGCCCTCACTACTGGCTGGCGCGGCGCGGCGACGCCGTCGTCGCGAGCGCCTTCCTGGGATTTTCCACGCTGGAGACGAACCGTCACTTGTGCGACATCGACGTCACCGTCCTCGCCGACGCCAGAGGGCAAGGCGTCGCGTCCGCGCTGCTGCGCCCCGCCCTCGAAAAGGCGAGGTCGGAAGGCAAGACGCATATCGGCATGTGGACGACCGACCGAATCGGGAGCGGCGAGGCGTTTTTGACGCGCCTCGGCTTGAACGCGAACTTGCGCCAACTCGTGTCGCGACTCGACCTTTCCACCTTGGACGAGGACTTGCTGCGCGGCTGGGTGGCGCGCAAGGACGAGCGTGCCGCCGACTTCGACATCGACGTGATCGAAGGCCCCTTGCCCGAGGAACGCCACGCCGAGTACGCGGGCTTGTTCGACGTCATGAACACCGCGCCGCGCGGCACGCTGGAAGTCGAGGACGAGCACACGACGCCCGAGCAACTGGGTGAGTGGGAACGCAGCTTCGCCGAAAGCGGCCGACGGCGCCTCACCGCCGTCGCGATCGAGCGCGCGACGGGTAAGCTCGCGGGCTTCACGATGCTGGTGTGGCTGCCCGAGACGTCCGAGATCGTGCACCAGTGGGGAACGGGCGTGTGGCCGCAGTACCGCGATCGCGGCTTGGGACGAGTCCTGAAGGCCGAGAACATCCTGCGCCTGCTGGAAGCCAATCCTGGCGCGCGCTTCGTGCGCACGTCCAACGCGCACGTCAACGCGGCCATGCTGGGCATTAACCGCGCCATGGGATTCAAACCCGAATTCGAAGAAGCGGCTTGGCAGCTCAAGGTCGAGCAGCTTCAGGCGTACCTGGACGCGAAGACGTTCGCCGTGACCGCTTGAGCTCGTTCGAGCGTACGGCTACAGCTCCACGACGCGGTAGCCGTACGCGTTGACGACGCGCGTGCCTTCCTCCTCGTACTCGACCTTCTTGCCTTCGTACTCGTGGATGTGCCCGTGCACGAAGAGCGTCGGATGGTGGCGCCGAACGAAGGTCGTGAGGTGCGGGCAGCCGCGATGCGCGAAGTCGCTGCCCGCGTGCGGCCCCATGGGCGGCGCGTGCGTGAGCAGCACGTCGAGGCGTCGTCCCACTCGGCGGCCAAGCTTCCACAGGCCGTACCGCGCCTCGAGCTCGCCGTACTGGCCGCTGCCGCCCTCGCGGTACCTCGGCACGCCGCCCCATCCGGCGATTCGGAGCCCGGCGACGTTCATCACCTTGCGGTCCATGTTGATCACGCCGCGCGGCTCGCGCTTGCCTTCTCCCTCGTTCACGAGCTCGTTCTCGTGGTTGCCGGGCACGTACAAGACGGGCACCGCCATCTTCGTGGCGACGAACTCGAGATAGTACCCGGGAACGTCACCCGCCACGAGGACGAGGTCGACGCTGGGCACTCCTTGCGGAAAGCCTTCGCGGTACACGAACGGATGCACGAAGTCGGCGAGCAAGAGAAGCTTCTTGCGCGCGCCGCTCGATTGTCGTGCCTCGGCGTCCTTCCGGAAGATCATGAAGTTCGCTCACTATCCCGTGTGAAGCGAACGTCTGACAAGTATTCGTCTGCTCATCTTCGCGGCACGAAGGGCGCTCAGTTCGCGCTCACCGCCCGCTCCGCCGCCCAAGCTCGCAAGGCGGCGACGTTCTCGGCGCGTAGCACGGACAAGGGTCGGGTCGCCTTGAACTCGCCGAGAAGGGTCGCCGTCGAAAGGCGCTCGCCGCTTGCAAAGGCGGCGTACAGCGCCGACACGACCGCCGCTTCCAACTCCGCCCCGCTGAAGCCTTCGGTCGCGTCCGCCAGCAAATCGAGGTGGATCGCCTTCGCGTCGTGCCCTCGCTTGCGCACCTGAAGCGCCAAGATCGCGCGGCGAGCCTCAAAGTCGGGCAAGTCCAAGAAGAACACCTCGTCGAAGCGCCCCTTGCGCACGAGTTCGGGCGGCAGGGCCGACACGTCGTTCGCCGTCGCCGCGACGAACACGTCTCCGTCGCGGTCCTGCAGCCACGACAAAAACGCTCCGAGCATTCGCCGCGAGGCGCCGCCGTCGCTTTCGCCGCCGCTCGCGAAGGCCTTCTCGATTTCGTCGATCCACAGCACGACGGGCGCCGTGCGTTGCGCGGTCCGAATCGCCTCGCGGAAGTTGCGCTCCGTCTCCCCGACGTACTTGTCGAACAACCGTCCCGCGTCGAGCCGCAAAAGCGGCAAGCCCCACGCGGCGGCGATCGCTTTGGCCGTGAGGCTCTTGCCGACCCCGGGAACGCCCAGCAGCAGCACTCCTTTCGGAAAGGGCAACCCGAACGCCCGGGCTTCCCGTGGCCGCTCGAACAACTGCGCGCGGCGCGTCAGCCACGCCTTGAGCGTCGTGAGGCCCGCCACGTCGGCGAGGTCGAGGTCGGGCGTCATGAATTCCAGCAAGCCGTCCTTCGCGACGACTTCGCGCTTGGCGAGCATCACGCGCGCCACGTCGGCCGCGCACAGCTTTCCGTCTTCCAAGATCACGCGCGCCACGACCCGCTCCGCTTCCGTGAAGCTCAAGCCGCGCAAGTTCGCCACGAGTCGCGCTCGGTCCGCTTCGCTCAGCGTGTCCTCCAAGCGCATCGTCCTCGACAGCTCCCGGAAGGTGCGGTCCACGAGTTCGCCGAGTTCGGTCGTGCCCGGTCCCGGCAGGTTGGCGCGCGCCGTGTACGGCAGCAGCGTCTTCGGCAACGCCACGTCGTCGCCGAGCAGTACCACCGCCGCCGAGGACTTCGAGAAGGCCGCCACCACCTCGTGCAGCTTCGCTTGCACGAGCGGCTCTTCGAGCAGGCGGCCTGCGCCCTCCACGACGTACAAGGCGGGACGGTCGTTGCCGCGCATGAAGTCCAGCGCGCCTTCCAGCGTGGTCGTGCCGTACACGCCGCTTCCCTCGCTGCCCGCGCGCCGCATCGCGACGGGACCGCGCGCGGCGCTCGCCAAACCGCGCGCGAGGCTCCACGTCATCATCGGCATCGCCTCGCCGTCGGCGAGCGCCTGAAGCAACGTGAACGTACGCTCCTCGTGCGGCGCGTCCAGCACGATCGCGCCGTACCGGGCGCGAACGAGAAGCTTGAGTTCGCGCAAGGCGTCCGAGAGGGTCATATCGTTTCTACGAGCTTACCCTCACGAGTGTTTCAGGATTCTTTCTCGTACTTCGCCTTGTGCTCGGCCATGAGGCGTCGGTACGTCTCGTTCGAGCGCGCCTCGTCCCACTTCGCCTTGAAGATGCGCGCGGACGCCGCCTTCACCGGGTCTTCCGGCGACTTTGGCAACTCCGCGCGTCCATGCGCGCCGCTGCGCCCTTTCAAGTCGTCGGGTACCGACCCGTCGTACTTCTTGCCGCCTTTGTGGTTCGCGTAGCGGCGAGAGCGCGTGTAGCCCATCTGCAGGAATTTGCGGGCCATGTCGGCACCCACGAAGTCGCCCGCGTCCAAGTACGCGAGGAACATCGCGTGGATCTTCTCGGCGCTTTCGCGCGCCACTTCGGGCGTCGCGAACTTCCAGTGCGGCAAGAGCTCGCGTTTGTACGGCTGCACCAGCAGCACGCCCTGCTCTCCGACGCCCACTCGGTAGAGATCGGGACGCTCACGCAAGTCGAGGTGGCGGTAGTCGAGCGAGTAGTCGAATCCGCTGCGACGTTTTCCGAGCAAAGGAGGCACGCCTCACCCCCGGCCCCTCTCCCGTTCAGGGAGAGGGGCGGAAGAAAGGCCGATGTGCATCAGGATTCCTCGCGTCAGCAGAGCGTTCAGTCCATCTTGTCGTCGTCGAGCAGGGCGGCGAGCATCCAGCGGTGCTTGTCGTGGATCAGCAGCGTCGCGTTGTACAAATCGGCCGTGACGGGATCGTCGGCGTCGTCGGCCTTCTTGGAGTCGTCGCGCAAGGAGCGCGTGACGAGCGTGTGATCGTCGACGAGTTGCTGCAGTTGCGCGCGCGCGTCGTGAATGGTGTCGGTCGGGACGCGGATGGGGCTGTAACGATCGACTTCGGCGGGCGCGGCGACGGGCGAGCCGCCGAGCATCACGAGGCGCTCGGCGATCACGTCGATCGTCGGGAAGATCTCGGCGGCCATCTCGTCGTACGTTTCGTGCAGCGTGTGGAAGGTGCGGCCGCGAATGTCCCAGTGGAACTTCTTGAACTTGAGGTACAAGGAGATCGTCGTGGCGAGATTGCGCTGAAGCGTCTCGGCGATCGTGCCGAACTCTTCCTCGGCGAGGTACGAGTGGTCGATGAGCTTCGCGTGGGCGTCGCCTCGGTCGTGGGCAGCGTCGGTGTGCGTGCCTTCGCCGGAGCGCATCTCGGCGGTGTCGTTCACGTCGTTCGAGACGGCGCTCGCGGTCATCGTGCCCGATTCGTCCATGACAGGAGCCTCGGTTCCGGCGGCCTTACGCTTGCGAGAGGGCTTGGGTTCGGCAGTTCCGGCATTGCGCTTCGTCATGCCCTCACCGTACGCGTTGGGCGCGTCTCGTCTCATGACGACGGCATGAGTCGGGCCTTGAGCAGGTCTTACGAAGGTCTAGAGAGCGTGCCAGAGCCAACGATTACCTTCGACGCGACTTGCAGCTTCGCCTCGCTCGACGAGTTCCACGAGGTGTGCGCTGACGACGCTGCGGTTCAAGACGACGGCGCCGGGATTCGTCATCGTCACGCCGAGGTCGTCGCACACCCGAGCGAGAATCTCGTCGATCGTTCGGGCCGTGGTGGCCGCGCGCTTCACGGCGCTCGTGGTGCGCTCGAACGCCGCGAGGTTCGCCGCGACCAAGCCCGCCAAGTCCTCGGTGGGCTCGCCGTGCCCGGGCAGCACCACGCGCACGCCTTCGAGGCCGCCGAGCTTGCGCGCACTTTCCTTTTGCAAGGCGCTGTCCATGCAAAACGTCAACGGATGCTTCGTCAAACTGTCGGGTCCGAACAGCGCGTCGGACGCGAACAGCACGTCTCCAACGCGCACGGCGAACATGAGGCTCGCGTGTCCCGCCACCTCGATGAGCTCTAAGGTGACGCCCGCGATCTTCACGAGACCCGGCTCGGGCGCGAGGCGCGCGTTGCTCGCCTTGGCCATCAAGAACTTGCCGCGAAGCTCTTGAGGAGGTCTCGCTCCGAAGAGGTAGATTGGCTCCAAGATCGGCGTTCGCAGAATCGCTTCCTCCAGCGGTGGCGCGAACACCTTGAGGTCCTCGAATTTGCTCTCCAGGAAAGCGTTGCCTCCGTAGTGATCGGCGTGGCTGTGCGTCGAGAGGATCGCCGAGAGGGTGAGGCCGCGCGCCGTGATCGCCTTGAGGAGCTTTTTCGCGTGGGATTCGTCGAGGCCCGAGTCGATCAGCAAGGCGGCGCCTCGACCGTCCTCGATCACGAGTTGATTGACCGCGCCCGGAAAGTAATGCACTCCGGGCGCCAGCGTGACGAGTTCGTTCGCCATGCGTCACTTTACCGAGCCAACGTGGCTGGCGCGCTTGTCGACCGGCGTGTATCAAGTGGCCTTCGCCGGCCTCGGGCGCAACGAGGCGGGCGGTCACGTGCAGGTCACGGCGTACGGAAGCGGAGCGAATTACTGCAAGGCCGGCAGTTGGACCTCAGCGGCGGGCGCCGCGAACAACAACTTCACGGCGAGCGTTTTATGCTTCACCGCCGACGGTGCTGCCAGCGACAGCATGTTCGACATTCAGGGCAGGTGGTGACGAATCGCTCCTGACACAAAAGCCTCCGGGAAGAGGAACGAGCTCAACTGCTCGTTCCTCTTCCCGCTTCACTTCCGCCTGAAGGCACATTCCCCTCTTCCCGTCGCGTGCTAGCGTTTTGAAAGCGATTCCCCACGCTTCGGATTATTCTCGCCGCCTCAGACACCCCATTTTCGGAGGATGCATGTCACAAGCCAATACCCTCGGCGAACTGCTCTCGTTGCCTCAGTACGCCGATCGCAAACCCTTCGACGGCCGGAACCGCACGGTTCAGGACGAAGTGCGCGCCAACCTCGTTCGCAAAATCAAAAACGGAGAAGAACTTTTCCCGGGCATCGTCGGCTTCGAGGAGACGGTCATTCCGCAACTCGTGAACGCCCTTCTCGCGCGTCAGAACTTCATCTTGTTGGGTCTGCGCGGCCAAGCCAAGAGCCGTATCCTGCGCGCCATCACCACCTTGCTCGACGAGACGGTGCCCGCCATGGCGGGCAACGAGATGAACGACGATCCGCTCAATCCCATCTCGGCCGAAGGCAAGGCGATGCTCGAAACGCATGGTCACGACTTGCCCATTCGCTGGATCGATCGGCAGGATCGTTACGTCGAGAAGCTCGCGACGCCGGACGTGACGGTCGCC
Organism: Deinococcus yavapaiensis KR-236; assembly: GCF_003217515.1. NCBI lineage: Bacteria > Thermotogati > Deinococcota > Deinococci > Deinococcales > Deinococcaceae > Deinococcus > Deinococcus yavapaiensis. The sequence continues at coordinate 208,720 of NZ_QJSX01000006.1, forward strand.
GACCTCATCGGGGACGTCGATCCGATCAAGGCGGCCCGGCTCGGCACCGCGCTGGGTGACGTGCGCTCCATGCACTTCGGCTTGCTGCCGCGTGCGAACCGAGGCATCTTCGCCGTGAACGAGCTCGCCGACCTCGCGCCGAAAGTGCAAGTGGCGCTCTTCAACATCCTGCAAGAAGGCGACGTTCAAATCAAAGGCTACCCGATTCGACTCGAACTCGACGTGATGCTCGTCTTCTCGGCGAACCCCGAGGACTACACGGCGCGCGGCAAGATCGTCACGCCGCTCAAGGACCGCATCGGCAGCGAGATTCGCACGCACTACCCGAAGACCGTCGAGCTCGGCATGGACATCACCGCGCAAGAAGCGTACCGCGACGACGTGGTGACGATTCCGTCGTTCGTGGCGGAACTCATCGAGGAGATCGCCTTTCAAGCGCGCGAAGACAACCGCGTCGACAAGCTTTCCGGCGTGTCGCAACGCCTTCCGATTTCCCTCATGGAGCTTTCCAGCGCGAACGCCGAGCAACGGGCCCTGAGAAGCGGTGACGAACCTGTCGTGCGCGTCGCCGACCTCTACGCGGGCTTGCCCGCCATCACCGGCAAGCTCGAATTGGAGTACGAGGGCGAGCTCAAGGGCGCCGAGAACATCGCCAAGGAGATCATTCGCAAAGCGGCCGGAGCGGTCTACGCGCGCCGATTCGCGTCCGCTTCCACGGAGGACATCGAGAAGTGGTTCGAGGACGGCAACGTCTTCCGCTTTCCGCAGGAAGGTGACGCGGGCGCCGCGATGAAAGAAGCGCGCCGCGTGCCGGGCTTGATGCAGTTCGCCGCCGAACTCGGCGAAGGCTCTTCGGACGCGCACCGCGTCTCTGCCGCCGAATTCATTCTCGAAGGCTTGTACGGCCGCAAGAAGCTTTCTCGCGCCGAGGAAACGTACGCCGCCGCCGAGAAGGAAACCGTGCGTGGCCGTGGCGGAAGGTGGAATTGAGAGGAGCGAGGCGTGAGAAACGAGAAGTGAGCACCTTCACGCCTGCCGCTTGCCGTGTTCGCTTCTCGTCGCTCGTCGTCCTTCCTTGAAAGGTGTTTCCATGCGCATCACCCGCTACAGCAAATTTGAAGGAGAACTCGACCAACTCGACTCGGCCGAGCTCATGCAGATGATTCAGGAGGCGCTGCTGGGACAAGGCATGAACGACCCGTGGGATCCCGATCCGGACACGCGTCCGTCCATGGACGATCTGTTCGACGCGATTTTGCAGGCCCTCATGGACCGAGGAATGATTCCCGAGGAGATGCTCGAAGAGGCGATGAACTCCGACGACATCCAAGAGTCGCGCCTCGGGCAGCAGATTCAGCGCCTCATGGACAAGCTGCAAATGGACGGCTTCATCCGCAAGGAGTTCGAGGAGGATCCGCAAGCGGCGCAAGGCGGGCAAGGCCAACCGGGCGAAGCGAAGTTCCAACTCACCGACAAGAGCATCGACTTCTTGGGGTACAACTCGTTGCGCGAGCTCATGGGAGGCCTCGGGCGGTCGAGCGCGGGCAACCACGACACGCGCGATTACGCGTCGGGCATCGACATGACGGGTGAGCTGAAGAACTACGAGTTCGGCGACACCCTGAATCTCGACACGACGCAGACGTTGTCGAACGTGATCAGCAAGGGCTTCGAAAACATGGAGGAGAGCGACCTCGTCATTCGCCAAGCGGAGTACAGCTCCAGCGCGGCGACGGTCGTCTTGCTCGACTGCTCGCACTCGATGATTTTGTACGGCGAGGACCGCTTCACGCCCGCCAAGCAAGTGGCCCTCGCGCTCGCGCACCTCATTCGCACGTCGTACCCGGGCGACAGCCTCAAGTTCGTCCTCTTCCACGACTCGGCGGAGGAAGTGCCGCTCTCCAAACTCGCTCAAGCGCAGATCGGTCCGTACCACACCAACACCGCCGGTGGTCTTCGGCTCGCGCAGCAACTCCTCAAGCGCGAGAACAAGGACATGAAGCAGATCGTGATGATCACGGACGGCAAACCGTCGGCGCTCACGCTGCCCGACGGACGCATCTACAAGAACGCGTACGGCCTCGATCCCTACGTGCTCGGCCAGACGTTGCGAGAAGTCGCCAGCTGCCGTCGCAGCGGCATCCAGATCAACACGTTCATGCTGGCGCGCGACCCCGAACTCATCTCGTTCGTGCGCCGCGTGTCGGAGATGACGAAGGGCAAAGCGTACTTCACGACGCCGACGAACATCGGTCAGTACGTGCTGATGGACTACATGAGCAACAAGACGAAGGTCGTGAACTAACCGCCGAACGAGGCGATGGGCCGTCCCGGCGTGCCGGGACGGCCCATCGCCTCGTGTTACACGGCGGCGAGTTCGGCGGTGGCCGCCTCGAGCATCGCCTCGGGATCTTCCAGCGTCAAATCGTCGCACAAGCCGACGCGAAGCGGCGTGGCGTGTCGAGCGCGAATCTCGGCGTGAACGCGCTCGGCGAGCAGGCGGGCGTGTTCGCCGTCCGCGCCGGGCAGAAGCAGGGCGAAACGCGCGTCGTCGAGGTGGGCAACGGTGTCGAGACCGTGGGCGTGATCGGCGAGAATTTCGGTGACGTCGCGCAGCATGGCGGCTCGTTGCGCTTCGGTGGGTGGAAGGTCGGCGAGGTCGACGATGACGAGCGTGAGCGGATAGTCGAGGTGCTCGGCGCGCGCGAACTCGTGCGCGAACTTGCGTTCGAACTCGCTGCGTTGGACGACCGAGGCGCCGAGCGGTTCGGCGCGCGGTGCAGGACGAGCCGGAAGGACCGGGCGGTTGCGCACGGCCGCGCGGTACGCGTCCCGAGCGATCGCGATACGTTCCTCGCTGGCGGCGCGTACCTGTTCGTCGAGGTGGTGGTACGCCTTGAAGTGCGTCAAGGCGGCGCCGGCGTCGCCGAGCGTCTCGTGCACGCGTGACAAGACGAGGTGGACGTCTCGAACTTCCTCGGGCGCCGCGCACTCGGCGAGGCGAAACGCGTGCGTAGCGAGCGGCAGCGCCTCGGCAGGGCGGCCGAGGTGCAGCGCCGCTCGGGCGAGGCCGAGGATGGCGGCGCGTTCGGTGTTCTCGTCGCCCGCGTCACGCGCGAGGTGGAGGGCGCGCGCGAAGTACTGTTCGCACGCGTTCACATCGTGGGCGAAGGTCGTTTCGCCGAGCAACAGGTAAGCTTTGCCCGGAGTGGCGGGAAAGGTCGCCTTGTCGAGCAGTGCGAGGACTTCCTCGTGGGTTTCCTCGGCTCGGCCGAGGTCGGCGCGAACGCGGGCGCGAAGCAGCGCCGCCGCGTCCCGCCGAGCATGGTCGTAGGTCGCCTCGGCGAGTCGTTCGGCGGCGTGCAGGTGCGTGAGGGCCTCGCTGTACTCGCGCAACGCGCGGCAAGCGTGCGCGGTGAGCAGCAGGGCGTCGAGGTGCTCGCGCTGCGAGAGGTCGCCTCGTTGGTCAAGCGCGACGAGGGCGTGTTCGTACGCGAGGTCCGGCACGCCCTCGTCGCTGTACAACTGGGCGACGTGCAAGGCGTGGCGAGCCGTGCACGCCGCGTCCGCTTGCTCTTGCGCGAAGTACAGGGCGCTGTGGGACGTGAGCAGGGTGGTTCGCAGGGCGTGGCGGTCGGACGAGGCCTCGGAGGCGGTACGCTTGCGTTTCGCGGCGGAGGTCGCTCGAATGGGTGTGGACGGGGGAGAAGCGTGCGCGACGAATCCCGAGGAGTCGTAAACGGTGAGGAAGGTCGGTAGAGCTTGGCGCTGCCGAGCGTACGCCTCGGCTTCACGAGCGAATTCGAGGGCGCGTTCGGCGATGCCTTGAGCTGTCGCGATCAATGCGTCGAGGTTCGCGTCGTTCGAGGCGTCGAAGGCCGGCATGGTCGAATTTCGAGGAGCGTGCGTCATGATGGCCCCTCCTGGGGCGAATGCAGCCACTGTACGCGCGAGATTCTCACAAGCTTCTTACGGCGGCTTGCCTCGAAATGAAGGTCAAGGGCCGCTCGCCCGTCTTCACCTTGTGTTTCAATCCACTTTTTCTTCATGGTCTCTTCGAAAGGTTGCCTAATGAACGATGGTCGGGTGCTTCGTACGGCTTCATGAAGACAAATGTCGAAGCGTAAGATTCTCGTGATCGAAGACGATATGGACATCGCCCGTTTCGTGCGCTCGGACTTGGAAGACGCCGGATACGACGTCCTTCATGCCGCCGACGCCATGACCGGCCTCGTGACGGTCCGTGAGCAAAACCCGGACCTTATCCTGCTCGACCTCGGCTTGCCCGATTTCGACGGCACGGAAGTGCTCGGCCGTGTGCGCCGCACCTCCACGCTGCCGATCATCGTCGTGACCGCGCGCGACACGCCCGACGAGAAGGTCAAACTGCTCGAAGGCGGCGCGGACGACTACGTCGTCAAGCCGTTCGATTCGCGCGAGCTCATCGCTCGCATCGGCGTTCAGCTACGCCAGTCGGGCGGCGCTCCCATCGAAATCAACGGCATCGAGCTCAACGTTCAGCAGCGCATGGTGAAGTACCACGGCCAGGAAGTGCGCCTCTCGCCGACCGAATTCAACCTGCTCGCCCTGCTCGCCCGCCAGCCCGGCCGCGTGTACTCGCGTGAAGAGATCGAGCGTGAAGTGTGGGACGGTCGCTTGCCCGCCAACTCGAACGTCGTGGACGTCCACATGGCGAACTTGCGCGGCAAATTCCGCGACGTCGAAGGTTACGGCGTCATCCGGACCGTGCGCGGCATCGGCTACGCGCTGCGAAGCTGACCGATTTCGACGTTAGAGCGCCGCACTTTCACAGTGCGGCGCTCTTCGTTGTCGGTCGGCGGTTCGTCGCGCGCTTACCTGCCCGCGGCGGTCGTGCTTACCTTGGGCACGAACACGATCGCGTTCGGAACGGGACGGCTCCACACCGTGTTGAGGTAACCGCCGCCGAAGAACACGGTGGCACTGCTTCCCGAGTCGAGGCGCAGGGCGCGCGTCACGCCGACGCTCGCGAGAGCGCGGGCGAATTCTTCGGGCGTGCCCTGCTCGAAGTACGCGATCGTGGGCTTGCCGCTCAGCACGGCGAAGGCCACTTGACGCGTCGGGCGCCAGACGTTGGACCCCGTGTCGAAGCCTTCGCGCACGGGGTCGACGACGACTTTGCCGTCGTCGACGAGGAGCGGTCCGGCGGCGAGGGCTTCGCGCACCGTCTCCCAGCCGTTCGCTTGCCACATCAAGTCGAGCTTGGCGGGCCCGCCGATGAAGCGCGGTAGATTCGGAAAGCGCTTGGGATCGAACGTGACCGTGACGTCACCCGCGCGAGGCATGGTGACGCCGTTCGCGACCCCTGAGACGACATTCTTGCCGAGATCGAGGAAGAGCGTGACGAGGTCGCCCGCCCCGACGGGCGTGCGTCCGTCGGCGACGAAGAGGGTCAACCACTGTGGCCTCGCCGCCGCGCCGACGGTGTTGACGGTCAAGCTGCCCCACGGGCCGCTCAGGACGTAACGGGGCTTCGGAAAGCCGAACAGGACCGACGAGTCGGTGAAGCCGAGGGTCGCGCGTCGCTCCAAGCTCGGAGCGACCATCATGCCGCCTCGCGCGACGAGATCGACGGGCAAGGCGCTCTTGGGATCGAAGTAGCCGCCGTTGACGCCCGCGATGGCGCCCGCGTCGCGCACGAGGTCCGCTACGCCCTTGGCCTGACCGAGCGGAGCGGAGACGACGCGCGGTTCGAAGCGGGTGTCGTCGAAGCTCACGAGGTGCAACTTGCCAACGTTGCGGTACATCACTCCTGCGGGCAACTTGTCGACGTCGGGCGGCGGCGTGACGCTCGGATCGAGGTTCGTGACGGTGTCGACGACGATTCGCGGCGGATCGTCGAGCGTGAACACGGTCGAGGCGCCGTTCGCGCCCGTCTCCAAGCGCACGTGTAGATTGCCCGAGCCGGGCGTGACGGTCAGCGAGTCGCCCGATTCCAGCGTTTGCGCGCTGACGTCGCCAGCCGTGTCGGCGAGGACGAGCGTCACGCCGCGCTCGTCGCGCGTGACGCTGTACTGAGCGCCCTTCGTGAGCTCCAGCACGACACGCTGCGTCTCGAGCGCTCGCCGCAAGGTGCGGCTCGTTCGCGTGCTCGCGAGGCGAGCGCCTTCTTCGGGCGCGGCTGGCGGGGCGCTCGGCGCCGGGCTTGGACTGGGCGCCGGCGCGGGTACCGACACCGGTGGCTGGACGGGCGTCGGAAACGGCGAGAAGTAAGCGCTGGCAGGCGCCGTTTCGGGCGTGAGGCCTTGAGCGGCGGGCGCCGGAAAGTCGACGATGTCGGGCGCGTCCTCCACTTGCGTGACGCCGAGTGCGCGCAGAACGTCGAGCGAAACGTGCCACGATCCGCCGAGTTGCTCGGGCGCGCTCAGCGAAGGTGTGCTCCAAGCGCCCGTCCAGCGCAACTCGCGGTTCGCGAAGCGCAGACGGATTTCGGACGGGCTGTTGAGCAGCACGTCCACGCCGAGCCGAGTCAGGAACCACACGGGCAAACCTTCTTGGCCGCTCGGCAATGTCTTCGTCTCGACGCGGGGGCTGGTGAGTTGACCGCCGATCGCGACGGGTCGCGCGGCGGCGACGCTGAGGAGCGTGGCGAGCAGGGTAAGTGAAAGGGCGCGGCGCGTCACGGCGCAAGTTTAGAAAGGACCTTCATGACGCGTGTGAGAACTTTGAGGAGCGGTTGAAGAAGCTTCATCGTCGCGAGGAGCGAGTGTGATAAATTCTGTGACAGTTCTGCAAGAGTCTATGTGTAAACTGAGGGCGCTATGATTGAGCCTTCACTCGCCCTCTACGGCGAGGCATTCGACCGCGTCGAGCAACTCCTGACCGATCTCTTGACGGCGACGGGCGTCCGATACTGTCTGATGGTCGACCGTAAAGGCTTCGTGCTGTCCCACAAGGAAGCGTTGTGGGCGCCCCGCCCACCCGCCCTCGACTCCATCGCCACCCTCGTCGCGGGAAACGCCGCCGCGACGGGCGCCCTCGCCGGAATGCTGGGCGAGCGGACGTTCAGCGAACAGATCCACCAAGGTGAGAAAGGCGTGCTGTACGTCGAGAGTGTCCTCGACAAGGCGCTTCTCGTGCTGATCTTCGACTCGAGCGTGCCGCTCGGGAAAGTCAAGCTGTACACGAAAAAAACCATCTCGCAACTCTCGGATATCCTGTCCGAAGTCGGCGACGCTCCCAAAATCGAATTCGACAAGGGCTTCTCGGACAGCGCCGGTGCCCTCCTCGACGACTTGTTCGGTTAAAAGCCCCTCGGTCGCGCACCCTCGAAGCGACCTGTTCTCAAGGAGTGAAGCATGAGCACGATCAACTTCGCGGCACGCGAAATCAACTGCAAAGTCGTCTACTACGGCCCCGGCATGTCAGGCAAGACGACCAACCTCAAGCACGTCTTCGGCAAGATCCCCGAGCACCTGCGCGGAGACATGGTGTCGCTCGCGACGGAAGACGAACGCACGCTGTTCTTCGACTTCCTCCCGCTCGACCTCGGTTCCGTCCAAGGCTTCAAGACGCGCTTCCACCTCTACACCGTTCCGGGCCAAGTATTCTACAACGCCAGCCGCAAGCTCATCTTGCGCGGCGTGGACGGCATCGTGTTCGTCGCCGACTCCGCTCCCAACCGTTTGCGCGCCAACGCCGAGTCGATGCGCAACTTGCGCGAGAACCTCGTGGAACACGGCATCAACCTCGCCGAAGTGCCCCTCATCCTTCAGGTGAACAAGCGCGACTTGCCGAACGCCTTGCCTCTCGCCATGATTCAGGCGGTGCTCGATCCGCGCCGTCAACTCCCGATCTACGAAGCGGTCGCCGACAAGGGCGACGGCGTCTTTGAAAGCCTCAAGGCGGTGTCGAAGCTCGTCCTCGAGCGATTGTCGCAACCCAAGTGAGCGGCGCTGTATGAGCCCCGCGTTCGACGAGCGGAGACGACCAACGTCTCCGCTCGCTTGCCTTGCGCCGAGGTGACTTCATGCCTTTGACCTTCTCCCTGCTCGAAGAGACGTTCGCCGTGAGCCGCCTCGATCCGACCGACGCCGTGCCGACGTGGGCGATCTCGGGCGCGTTCTTCACTGTCAGCCGCTCGTCCGACGAATTGTCGGTTCTTTGCGAGGCGGACCTCGTGCCGCCCGACGTTCGCTCCGAAGGAGGTTGGCGCGCCTTGAAACTCCACGGGCCGTTCGACTTCGCCCTCACGGGCGTCCTCGCGTCGATACTCGCGCCGCTCGCGCAAGCGGGCGTCGGGATTTTCGCCGTGTCCACCTTCGACACCGACTTCATTTTGGTGAAGGCCGAACGACTCGACGACGCCCTGAGCGCCTTGCAGAGCGCGGGTCACGCGCTCGCGAGACGCTGAAACGCCAAGCGGGTCGTCAGCGGCGAAAAGCCCGAGCGCAGCACGTTGCGCTCGGAGTCGCTGCCAGGCGACGTCATCACGAACGCGAACCGCGCGCCTCGTGAACGCGCGTGCTGAAGGCGCGCTCGCAAAAGAGAGGTTTGAGCGCCTCGGCCACGCAGCGCGGGTCGCGTCGCCGCCGAGAAAAGCACCGCGTGCTGCCCGCGCACGCTCAAAGCGCCCGCCGACGCCGCCACCCCGTCCACGTCGCAAATCCACAACGTCGTTTCGGGTCGCTTCGCCGTCAACGCCATGATGGGCCGAGACTCGGCGCCAAAACCGTCCACAGCGACTTCCAACCACTCGTCGGCGGGCGCGACGCGGCAAGGCGCGCCAGGAACGCCGAGCGTGTCGTCCAACGTGCGGGCGTGCAGGTGTAACAGGCCCACGAGTTGATACGAACGCTCGGCGAGGCTGCGCAGCACGGCGGGATGCACGAACGAGAACGCCGTGACGAACGGCGTCACGCCTCGCGCCTTCAGGAAGTCCTCGCAAGAGGCCAGCGACCGCGCGTTGTCCTGTGGCGTGCCGGGGCCGCGCCCGTGCCACAAGCCGAAGTTGATGGGGGAGGGCTCCCCGGCGTGATACACCGTGACGGGCCCTAAGGTCGCGGTCGTGCCCGACGCGACGGTGTAGAGCCCCAAGTGCCAAGCTTCGAGCCGTTCGGCGGCGAGGGCGAGTTCGGACGCGAGCATGACGCAGGCTACGCCGCGCGCGTGAAGCGACGCATCCGCCAATCGGGGTATCGTGAAGCTCATGACGTACACGACGATCGCCGTCACGACGGGCGAGATCGCGCACCTTCGCCTCGCGTCCAAGCGCGGCTCGCTTCCCCCCGAGTTCTGGGAGGAGTTGCCGCGCGCCCTTCAGGAGCTTCGAGGAAGCCGCGTTCTCGTCATCACCGGGGAGGGCACGGACTTCAGCGTCGGCCTCGACCTCGTGCGAACCGCGCCCGTCCTCGCGGGCGTCCTGCGAAACCGAACCGACTTTCTCGACCTCGTCGGCGTCATGCAAGGCGCCGTGGAGGCCCTCGCTCACTTTCCAGCCCCCACGATCGCCGCCGTGTCGGGTTGGTGTATCGGCGCGGGCGTGGAACTCGCGGCCGCGTGCGACATACGCCTGAGCTCGGCAGACGCGCGCTTCACCTTGCCGGAAGTCAAGCTCGGCATCGTCCCCGACCTCGGCGGTCTCGGTCGCCTGCCGCACCTGATCGGCGAGGGGTGGGCGCGGCGCCTGGCACTGACGGGCGAGACGATCGACGCGTCCCGAGCCGAGCGCCTCGGACTCGTCAGCGAAGTGTTCGAATCTCGCGAAGCGGCCCTGGAGGAAGCGTCGCGACTCGCGCGCGACATGACCGCCTGGCCCTCAGCGACGTTGCAGGGCGTCAAGTTCGCCATGAACGCCCGCCTCGACGCCGACGTGCGCGCCCACTACCGTGACACGGGCGGTTGGAACGCTGCGTACCTCGATCCCGCGAACGTCAAACTTCCAAAGTGAATGCCCAGAGGTAACGACATGACCGTATTCAAAGAAGACTTGTTGGCAGGCAAGCACGCCCTCATCACCGGGGGTGGCAGTGGCATCAACTTCGGCATCGCCCAGTTGTTCGCGGCGCACGGCTGCGCCGTGACGCTGCTGGGGCGCAACCTCGAGAAGGCGCAAAGCGCCGCGCGTGACATCGAGAGGTCGGGTGGGCGGGCGATGGGGGTCTCGGCGGACGTGCGCGACTTCGCCGCCCTGCAAGCGGCTGCAGAGCGGGCGGTGGAAGCGTTCGGGCTCCTCGACATCGTGATCGCCGGGGCTGCCGGAAACTTCCCCGCTCCGGTCGACGGCATCTCCCCCAACGGCTTCAAGAGCGTCGTGGACATCGACTTGCTCGGCACCTTCAACACCGTCAAGGCGGCGGCGCCGCACCTGAAACTGCCCGGCGCGAACATCGTGGCGATTTCCGCGTACGGCGTGCCCGTTCCGATGCAAGCGCACGTCGTCGCCGCGAAGGCGGGCGTGGACGCCCTCGTGCAGACGCTCGCCGTGGAGTGGGGCTTGCGGGGCGCGCGCGTCAACGCGATCATTCCCGGCCCGATCGACGGAACGGAAGGCATGGCGCGCCTCGCGCCCGACGAGCGCACGAGAAGGCAGTTCACGCGCACCGTGCCCCTGGGACGCTTCGGATTGCCGGTCGACATCGCCAACGCCGCCCTCTTTCTCGTGTCGGACGCGGCGAGTTACGTCACGGGCGCGATCCTGCCCGTGGACGGCGGACAGAACATGCTCGGCGGGGCTCCGCAGTACCAGATGATGCTGGCCTTGCAAGAGCAGGCGGGAAAGCAGGACTGACGTGACCTACACGCGTTTCGAAGTCGTCGACGACATCCTGCGCGTCTGGGGTGAGTCGGACGTGCTGGAAGTCTCGATCGCGCACGAAGGCGTCGCGCGCGTTCGCTCCGCTCCCCACGCCCGCGCGAACCTCGTCTCCTTTCCCAAGTTGCCGCGCAAGGACTCGTTCGCCGTCGTGGGCGGCGAACGTCAACGTCTCACCGTGGACGACGACGATGACCGCCTCACGGCGAGCGGCGGCGGGCTCAACTTCTCTTTGGACTTGCGCGCGGGTTCGTGGACGGTGACGAACGAAAGCAGGCAGGTGCTCGTCGAGGCCCTCTCGACGACCGGCGATCCGCAGAGCCTGCTGCACAAGTCGACCTTCTCGCTCGGCGCTCCCGGGGGCGCGGCGTACCTGGGGTTCGGCGAGAAGGTCGGGCCGATGGACAAGCGCGGCCTGCGCTTCACCTTCTGGAACACCGACGCCTTTCAGCACCACACCGACAGCGATCCCTTGTACGTCTCCATTCCCTTCACGACGGTCTTGCACGAAGGGCGCGCGACGGGCTTGTTCCTCGACGAGTCGTGGCGCAGCGAAGTCGACGTCGCTCGTGAGCAAGTCGACCGCCTCACGTGGACGAGCGCGGGCCCGGAACTCGATTTGTACGTCATCGCCGGACCGACCCCGGCCGACGTGCTGAGGCGCTACACGGACCTCACGGGCCGCCACGCCATGCCGCCTCTGTGGTCGCTCGGCGCGGCCCAGTCACGTTGGGGATACGAAAGCGCCGCGGACGTCCGAGGCGTCATCGAAGGCTACCGCTCGCGCGAACTGCCGCTCGACGCGGTGTACGTCGACATCGACTACATGGACGCCTACAAGGTGTTCACTTGGGACAAGGCGCGCTTTCCCGATCCCGCCGACCTCGCCGACGAGGCCTTGACGCGCGGCGTGCGCCTCGTCCCGATCATCGATCCTGGCGTGAAGGTCGAGCCTGGCTACCACGTGTACGAGGAAGGCAAAGCGCTCGACGCCTTCGTGCGCGACTCGCGCGGCGACGTTCTCGTGGGAGAAGTCTGGCCCAATCCCGCCGTGTGGCCCGACTTCACGCGCGAGGACGTGCGCGAATGGTGGGCGGGGTACTTCCAGGGCCTCGTGGACGTCGGCATCGTGGGCGTGTGGAACGACATGAACGAGCCCGCCGCGTTCAGCATTCGCGGTTCGGGCAGCCACCTCGGCGACATTGAGCGCTCACGCGGCTCCATCGAAGGCAAGACGCTGCCGTACGACGCGCGGCATGGAACGCGCCGACACCTGGAGGTGCACAACGCGTACGCCCTCGGAATGAACAACGCGGCGCGGCGAGGCTTTCAAGCGGCGATGCCCAACCACCGTCCCTTCCTCGTGTCGAGAAGCGCCTTCGCGGGCATTCAGCGCGACAGTGCCGTGTGGAGCGGCGACAACACGTCCGCTTGGTCGCACTTGGAACTGTCGGTCACGATGCTGTGCGGCCTCGGCATGTCGGGCGTCGGGCACGTCGGGGCGGACGTCGGCGGTTTTCTCGGGCACTCGTCACCCGAGTTGCTGCAGCGCTGGTATCAAGTCGGCGCGTTCTACCCCATGATGCGCAACCACTGCGTCGTGGACGGCCGCGATCAGGAACCTTGGCGGTTCGGCGAGGCCACGGTGGAAGTCGTCCGTTCGGCCCTTCGCGTGCGCTACCAACTGCTGCCCTTGCTGTACACCTTGATGCACGACTTGACGAGGACGGGACTGCCGCCCATGCGGCCCCTCGCGCTGCACTTCCCGAGCGACGTGCGCGCGACTCGCTGCGACACACAGTTTCTGTTCGGCGAGGACGTCCTCGTCGCGCCGATCACTCGGGCGGGCCATCGTCAAAGGCTCGTCTACCTGCCCGAAGGCCGTTGGCTCGAAATTCCGAACTTCGAGCGCGGCGGCGTCACCTTCGACGGCCCTGCGGACGTCACCGTTCAAGCCGACGAGCGCACCATCCCGCTGTTCTTGCGCGCGGGCGGCGCGATTGCCCTCACCGAGCCCGCTTTGCACACCACGAGCGCGAATTGGCGGTCGCTCACCTGGCACGTTCACGCCGCCGACTCCATCCGTGGCCACCTGTACGAGGACGCGGGCGACGGGTACGGCGAATCGCGAGAAACACGACTGACCGGCGGCTTCCAAAGCGGGGCCTTGCGCCTCCGCCGCTCCGTGACGGGTGACCTGCCGCTCGAACGCTCGACCGAAACGATGGTCGTGTACGGATTGGGCAACGTCGCGCGCGTCGAAGGCGCGCAGCGCTGGTCGTTCGAGAACGGCACCTTGCACGTAACGGTCGGCGCGACTTGGAGCGAGGTGACCGTCACGTCGTGACCGAAGCGGAAGGCGCGGATCTGCCCTTCGCGCCCTCCGCTTCGCCCGCCCGGTCACGCCTTCAAAAGCTCCTGCTCCCGCTCGGCGCTCATGCCCGCGCGGCGTTCGGGGCTCGTGCGCGTGACCGTCCAGCCGTGCACGCTTCCCACGGTGTCCTCGACGTCTCTCGGCGTGAAACCGGCGGCTTTGGCGCGTTCGTTCGAAACGTCCATGAGGCCGCGCTGCTCGGACGCGCTCGGCACGAACATCGGCAGGTCGTTCCACGTGACTTCGTTTTGCTGCAAGAACGGCACGTCCTTCCACTCCAACGTCGGCGTCACGCCGAGGGCGCTCGCGGCGCGGCTCAGGAACTCGTCGAAGCGGAGCGCGTCGCCGCAGACGTTGAAGGCGCCCGAAACGCGCTCTTCGACGGTGTGCAAAGTGAACGCGGCGAGATCCCGGGCGTCCACGAATTGAATGAGGTCCGAGCCGTCGCCGGGCGCGAGAATGGGCAGACCGCTCGCCGCGTTGTTCGCGAGCCGCTCGACCCAGTACGTGAAGCGGTCCGTGGGGTCGAAGGCGCCCGCGACGATGTCGGGCCTGATCATGGAGCAGCGGTCTCCGTACACGTCGCGCACGGCTTGCTCGCACAAGACCTTGAGGCCGCCGTACGTCTCGCCCGTGATTTGCTCGACGGTCTTGTCGGGAAGGTCGATCAGTGGACTGTCCTCGGTAATGGGCGCTTCGCTGAAGTCGGCGTAGACGCTCACGGTGGAGATGAAGGCGTAAAACGAGACGGACTCGCGCAACTGCTCGGCGCTCGCCCGCACGATGCGCGGCACGTATCCGCTGACATCGATGCAAGCGTCCCACGTTCGTCCTTGAAGAGCCGAGAGGTCGCCGTCGCGGTCGCCGCGCAGACGCTCCACGGTTTCGGGCAAGTCGTCGCGTCCTTTGCCCCGCGTGAAAATCGTGACGTCGTGCCCACGGTCGAGCGCCGTGAGGACGATGTGCTTGCCGACAAATTGCGTGCCGCCGAGAATCAAAAGTCGCATGCGTTCATGACACCACGCTCGCGCGAAAGTCGGCCATTTGGCGTACTTGGCGAGGTGCCGTATGCTGACCGCCATGAAGGTTCGCTGGACGAAGCGCGCGGTGCGCCTCAGAATCGACGATCTCGAACTCGCCGCCTTGCAGCGCGGAGAGACGTTGAGAGAGGAAGTGAGGCTGGTGGGCGGCGCGTGGTCCATGTCGCTCACGGTCGGGGGAAACGCCGATTTGGCAGCGCGAGGCGGAGACTTCGTGGCGGTACTGAGCGCCGACGAGTTCGCGTCGCTTTGCGATGAAACTCGGGAAGGCGTGGAACGTGAAGGCGCTCCGAAGCTCCTCGTGGAGAAGGACTTTCTGCCCGCGCACGGCAGCGGCGCTTGAAGCGGACTCGACGGCGGCTTCGCCTCAGCGCTGCTCGTCCCCGTCGAAGCGGGAAAGCAGCGCCGCTTGCGTTTGCGGACGTCCCCACAAGTAACCTTGCACGAGGTCGCAACCGGCGCTTCGCGCGAGTGAAAGCTGCTCGGACGTCTCGACGCCTTCCGCCGTGACTTCCAAGCCGAGGCTGCGGCCGAGCGCCGCGACGCCGTGCACGAGCGCGCGACTCTTCGGAGTGGCGTCGCTGCTCGCTCCTTGCAGAAACGATCGATCGATTTTGAGGCCGTCCAGCGAGAAGCGCCGCAGGTAGCTGAGGCTGGAGTAGCCCGTGCCGAAATCGTCCATCACGATACGTACGCCGATCGCTTTGAGGGACGCCAGCATGTGCGAGGCGGTCTCGGGCGAGGCCATCAGCAGACTTTCGGTGAGTTCGATCACGAGTCGAGAGCCGCTCAAGCCTTGGCGTTCGAGCGCGGCGGCGACACGGTCGGGCAAGTCGTGCTGCTCGAATTGACGAGCGGAGACATTGACGGCGACGCGCATGCCGCTCGGCCACTGTGTCGCGTCGTAGCAAGCGCGTTCCAGCACCCACGCGCCCACCTTGTCGATGAGTCCGAGCGCTTCGAGGACGGGGACGAACACGCTTGGCGCGACGTCCCCGAGGGCGGGGTGATGCCAACGTAACAACGCCTCGGCGCCGACGGGAGCGCCGCTCAGCGAGAAGTACGGTTGATAGACGACGTCGAACTCGCCACGTCCGAGCGCGGCGTGCAAGGCGCTTTCCAGCGCCAGCCGTCCCGCGCTTTCCAAGGCGTGCGCTTCATGCACGGCGACGTCAAGGTGGCGGCGCTTGGCACGGTACATCGCCGCGTCCGCGCGCCTCAGCAAGGTGTCGGCCGAGTTCGCATGGTCGGGGTACAGGCTCAGGCCGATGCTGCCTCCTACGACGACGCTTTGATGCTCCACCATGAACGGTTCGCGCAGAGCGCTCGTGAGTTGACGCGCGGTGTGTACGGCCTCGCGTTCGTCCTGCACGTTCGGCAGCACGATCAGGAATTCGTCGCCGCCCATGCGTGCGAGCAAGGCATCGTCGGGCAGACTCGGTTTGAGGCGCCGCGCGACGTTGGTGAGCAAGTGGTCTCCGGCGCGGTGCCCGAAGGTGTCGTTGACTTCCTTGAAGCGGTTGAGGTCCAGTAGGCCCACGGCGAGGCGCGGTCCGCGTCGATCGCGCGTGCTCAGCAAGTCCTCGAGTCGTCTCATGGCGGCGCTTCGGTTGGGAAGGCCCGTCAAGGCGTCCTCGTACGCGAGTTGCCGCAGACGCGTCTGACTTTCCGCACGTTCCAGCACGACGGACGTGAAGGCGGCGAGTTCTCGCAAAATGCGTAAGTCCGCTTTGAGGGCGGGCCACGGTTGGGCGCGGTACCACACGAAGGTTCCGCGAATCTCCTGGTTCGCGTCGAGGATCGGCGTGACCCACACGGCGCGCAAGCCGTAGCGCCGCGCTTCGTCCTCGCTGCGGGCGGTGAGCGGATGCGAGCGTAAGTCGGTCACGACGATCGTGGCCTTGCTGTAGGCGCTCGCGCCGCTCGGTCCGCCGCTCGGCGAGATGGGCGCTCCGTCGGTCGCGCGTACGTACCCGGCCGACAGTCCCGGTGCGGCGGCGTACCACAATCGTTCGTCTCGTGCGAGAAGCACCGCGCCCGTCACGTCGGGCAGCCAGCTTTGCACGACCCGCGCGAGGGCGGCGAGCGCTTCGTCGCGCTCGCCGCGCCCCGCGAAATCGAGGGCCGAGGTGCGGCCGCGCTCCAAGGCTTCGAGGCGCTTTTGGGCCGTGATGTCTCGCAACACGGCGACCCAGTGCGTGCAACTGCCGATCTCGTCGTGAATCGGCGTGAGGCTGACTTCCGCCCAGAAGTCCGGACCGTTTTTGCGTTGCAGCAGCAATTCGCCGCGCACCGGGTAGCGCGAGCGGATCGCTTCGCGGAAGCTGGCGCGCGCCGTACGGTCGGGTCCGCTTTCCGCGTGAATCGGCAGGGGCCGCCCGACGACGTCTTGAGGCGACCATCCGAACAGCGCCGTGAACGCCTCGTTGACGAAGACGATGCGCGGGCCGACGTCCTCCGTGACAGTGCCTTCCGTGACGATGATGACGTCCCCGACGCGCCGCATGGCCGATTCGAGGATACGAAGGTGGACCTCGAAGTGCCGTTGCTCGGTGATTTCCTGGCCGTACCCGACGAGGAAAGCGACGGCGCCGTCGGAATCGACGACGGGCACGACGTTGCGGCGATGGTGGCGAACGACGCCGTCGCGTGTGAACAGTGTTTCGTCCCAAGAGACGGCTCTGTGCTCGGTCACGGCGCGTCGCAACCACTGGGTTCGCCTCTCGGCGATCGAGACGTCGAAGCCGCGCTTGTGGCAGTATTCCGCGTCGTTCTTCCCGACGATCCACGCGCGCACGTCGGGACTCGGGATGGCGGCGGGATTGACGTACAGATAGCGGTAGTCCGTGTCGAAGATGGCGAAGTCGAAGGGCAACGCGTCGAGGACTTGCGTGGAGAGCGAGCCGGGATCGAAGGGGGAAGCCTCCGAGCGCAGCAGGACGCGGTAGGTTTTCGGCGTGTCGCCGAGCTCGTCGAGGGTGACGAGGTGCCCGACGCGCCAGGTGTCGGCCTCCTCGCCGGAACGCACGACGAGTTTGAGCGCCGCCGTATCGACCGAGCCGTCGCTCCCGTCGGGCGTGAGGACGAACAGTTGGTCTCCTGGAACGGACGCTCTGGTCACGGCAAGTACCGCACGCGTTGGGCGTGTGTTACATCATGCCGCATTCTCGGCGGCTTGTGGGGCCGTTTCGTGCACGTCGTCGTCCAGAATGCGCCACAAACCGATCGCGGTGAGAGTGCCGATGACGAGCAGGACGAGCCAGGGCGCGGCCGGAAAATGGGCGCGCTCGCCGAAGTCGTACAAGGCGCCGCCGAGGACGTTGCCGATCGCGCCGCCCACACCCAGCGAAAGCGCTCCGAAACCGAAGTACGCTCCGAACAGGCCGCGCCTCGCGAGGCGCGCGGTGAGCGTCTGCTGGGTCGGCACGGCGAGCATGCCCCCGAAGCTGGTGAGGGCGACGCACAGCAGCAAGGTGACGAAGCTCGGAGAAATCGCGATCAGCCCCAAGCCGACAGCGCTGCTGGCAACGCCCGTGACCAAGATGCGCCGCGCGCTGTAGCGTCGCTCCAAGAAGCGCAGCAGAGGGTACTGCAGCAAGGCGGCGAGCCCCGCGTTCACGAGGTAGATGGCGGCGACGCCGCCTTCGCCGCGCAGGGCCGTCGCCTTGAGGGTGACGGCGACGTTGAGCTGGGTGCTGAGGATGAAGTACCCGCTGGCGAGCAGCGTGAAGCGCACGAAGCGGGCGTCGGTCGCCGCGAGCTTGATGCCGCCGAGACCCGCCTCGGGCGACGAGGCGGCGGGAACTCTCGGAAGGGTCGCCGCGATGAGGACGAACGCGACGAGATAGACACTTCCGGCGGCGGCGGCGACGAGTCGGAAATCGTACGAGGCGAGAAGGGCGCCGACGAGTGGCCCGACGACCATGCCAAGGTTGCCGAAGACGCTCATGATCGAGAAGGTTCGCGCGCGTGTCTCGGGGGTGGTGAGGGCGCTCACGGCGGCGTTCTTGGGCGCGTCGAAGAGGCTGCCGCCGATTCCGGCGAAGATGGCCGCGCCGAGCAGGGCGGGGAAGGTCGTCGCCCATCCCATCACGGCGAAGCCGAGGGCCCGCAAAACGCATCCCCACAAGATGAGGCTTCTCGGACCGAGCTTGTCGGCGAGGGCGCCGCCGAGCACGGTGAGGCCTTGCTGCGTGAGCTGCCGCGCGCCGAGCACGACGCCGATGGAGGCGGCCGTCCAGCCGAGATTGGCGACGTAATGAACGCTGACGAGGGGAATGATCAGAAAGAAGCCGCCCCACATCAGGAAGTTCGTGAAGGTGAGGGCGCGGAGGGCGGTGGCGGCGGACGACACGCTCCGCAGTGTACCCAGTCCTCGCCCACCGACCTGTCTAGTTCGGTTTCCTTCGGCGAGCTGCTTCGAGCGATTCGTCTAGGCAATTGCCGTGGACGGGACAAGTACGGCTCCACATACTGTTCGTACTTTCACAACTTCGTTTCGCATCTCGCTTCACGTCAGGCCGTTCGCACTCTTCATCCAGCCAGAGAACAGTACGCGTTCTGACGCGCCCCGTTCGCTTTCCCACTCCCGACGCCTGCCTTCTTTCGAAGACAGGAGAGTAAGCTCGAAAGAAGCACCCGAAGCGCCGCCCGAAGGAGGCCCTATGACGATCGAGAATGTTTTGCACGAAAACCGCCGCATCGCTCCGCCCGCCGACTTCGCGGCGAGCGTGAAGTGGACGAAGGAAGCGTACCTGCGCGAGTACCGACGCTCCCTGGAGGAGCCCGACGCCTTTTGGAGCGACGTTGCCAACGAGCTAACGTGGTTCACGCCCTGGACGCGCGTCCTCGATTGGCAGGCGCCGCACGCGAGGTGGTTCGTCGACGCCACGACCAACGTCGCCTACAACGCCCTCGACCGCCACCTCGCCGCGAAGGGCGACCTCACCGCGATCGTCTGGGAAGGCGAGGACGGCGTCGTCACGCGCACCACGTACCGCGAACTGCACGCCCAAGTGTGCCGCTTCGCCAACGCCCTGTCGTCCATCGGGGTCTCGAAAGGCGACCGCGTCACGATCTACATGCCGCTCGTCACGGAAGCCATCGTGGCGATGCTGGCGTGCGCGCGACTCGGCGCGATTCACTCGGTCGTCTTCGGCGGGTTCTCGTCGTCCGCGCTGTCCGAGCGCATCAAAGACGCGGGAGCCAAGGTGCTCGTCACGGCGGACGGTGGCTTGCGCCGTGGCTCGGCCGTGTCGCTCAAGGCGAGCGCCGACACGGCCTTGCAGAACGCCTCGAGCATCGAGAAGGTCGTCGTCCTCAAACGTCTCGGCACGGACGTCGCCATGCAAGAAGGGCGCGACGTGTGGTGGCACGACCTCGTGGAAGGACAACCGAGCGAGCACCAAGCCGTGCCCGTCGATTCCGAGCATCCACTGTTCATCCTGTACACGTCGGGCTCCACGGGCAAGCCCAAAGGTGTGCTGCACACGACGGGCGGCTACATGGTCGGCGCGTACCTCACCATGGGCGCCGTCTTCGAACCGAAAGACAGCGATCTCTTCTGGTGCACCGCTGACATCGGCTGGGTCACGGGGCACAGCTACGTCGCCTACGGCCCGCTTCTCAACGGCGCGTCGATCTTCTTGTACGAAGGTGCGCCGAACCATCCGGACATGGGCCGCTTCTGGCAGATGATCGAGCGGCACAACGTCACCATCCTCTACACCGCGCCGACCGCCATCCGCTCGTTCATGCGAGCGGGCGACGAGTTCCCGAACGCCTACGACTTGTCCAGCTTGCGTCTGCTCGGCACGGTCGGCGAGCCGATCAATCCCGAGGCGTGGATGTGGTACTACAAGACGATTGGCAAGGAACGCTGCCCGGTCGTGGACACATGGTGGCAAACCGAGACGGGCACGATCATGCTCACGACCTTGCCGGGCGCCTTCGACGCGAAGCCTGGAAGCGCCGGCCTTCCCATGTTCGGCGTGGCGCCCGACATCGTCACGGCCGACGGCCAGCCGCTCGGACCGGACGAGGGAGGCTTTCTGATTTTGCAGCGCCCCTGGCCATCGATGCTGCGGACCGTCTACGGCGACGACGAACGCTACAAGAAGACGTACTGGGGCGAGTTGCCGGGCATGTACTTCGCCGGAGACGGCGCGCGACGCGACGCGGACGGATACGTGACGGTCGTCGGGCGCATCGACGACGTTCTCAACGTGTCCGGCCACCGCCTCGGGACGATGGAGGTCGAAAGCGCCCTCGTCGCCCACCCCGCCGTGGCAGAGGCGGCCGTCGTCGGACGGCCCGACGAAGTCAAGGGCGAGGCGATCGTCGCCTTCGTGACGCTGCAAGCCGGAGCGACTTGCACCGACGACGACTTGCGCCGTCACGTGGCACGTGAAATCGGCGCGATCGCGCGGCCCGACGAGATTCGCTTCGCCGAGGCCCTGCCGAAGACGAGAAGCGGCAAGATCATGCGCCGCCTTCTGCGGCAAATCGCTTCCGGGCAGGAAACGAGCGGCGACACGTCCACCTTGGAGGACGCGTCGGTCCTGGACAAGCTGCGCCGCTCGCCGGGCGTCACTGGAAACTGACGCGTTCATGCGCCGTCCCCTCACGCCGCTCGACCTCGCGCGGCGCGCCTTCAAGCTGTTCGCCGCCCGCCCCGCCGTCGAGCAAGGAAGCGAGCGCTTCTCTTACGCGGAGTTCGGCGCGCGCACCTTCCGCCTCGTCCGCGCCCTCGCCGCGCGGCGCATCGGGCGCGGCGATCACGTCGCGCTGCTCGCCTTCAACACGCACGAAGCGCTCCTCGCCTACCACGCCGTGCCCTGGTCGGGCGCGACGCTCGTGCCGCTCAATCCGCGCCTCAGCGAGGAGGAGTACGCTTTTTTCCTCGCGCACTGCGAAGCCGAGCTGCTCATCGTGGACGCCGCCCTACTGCCCAAAGTGGCGGACGTTCGCGTCTCCAAGTGGGTGATTGGCGAGGAGTTCGAAGCGCGCCTCGCCGATCAGTCGCCAGCGAGCCTTTCGCTGCCCGTCGACCTCGACGAGGACGACGTCATCACCGTGAATTACACGTCGGGCACGACGTCCGACCCCAAGGGTGTGATGCTGACCCACCGAAACGTCTACTTGCACGCCCTCGGGCTGATGTACCACCTCGACCTCCGCCCGACCTCGGTGTACCTGCACACCTTGCCGATGTCGCATGCGAACGGCTGGGGCGGCGTGTGGGCCGTGACGGGCGCCGGAGCGACGCACGTCACGACGTCCGAGACGGCCACCGAGATCGTCGTACGTGACGTCGAACGGCACGCGGTCACGCACCTCAGCGCCTCTCCGACTGTTCTGAGGACCCTCGCCGATCCCGTGACCGCTCGGCGAGCGCCACGTCCCATCACCGTGACTCTCGCCGGAAGCCCGCCGCACGCGCGCTTTCTCGCCGACCTCATGGACCTCGGGTACCGCCCGCTGCACGCGTACGGGCTCACGGAGACGTCGCCGCTCGTCACCTTCTCCGACGACACGCCCGACGTGCGCGACCACAGCGTTCAAGAGCGCGCGGAGACGTTCGCGCGGCAAGGCTTCGAGTCGGTCACGGCGGGCGAGGTGAGCGTGCTCGACGAGCGCGGCCTGCCCGTACCGAACGACGGCGAGACCCTCGGCGAGGTCGTCGTTCGCGGCCCGACCGTCATGAAAGGCTACTTCAAGAATGACGCCGCCACACGGCGCGCTCTGCGAGGAGGCTGGTTTCATACCGGAGACATCGCCGTCCTTCACCCCGACGGCCGTCTGCAAGTACGAGACCGAGTCAGCGACATCATCGTCACGGGCGGCGAACGCCTCAGCAGCGTCGAAGTCGAAGGCGTCTTGTATCTGCATCCCAGTGTTCGCGAAGCGGTCGTCGTGGGCGCTCCGCACGCCACGCTTGGCGAAGCTCCGATCGCCTTCGTGTCCCTTCACGCCGGATCGAACGTCGAAGCGCGCGATCTCGTCTCCTTCGCGTCCTCGCACCTCGCCGCGTTCAAAGTTCCGCACGACGTCCGTCTGTTGTCCGACTTGCCCAAGAACCCCAACGGGAAATTCCTCAAGCATGTTCTTCGCGCCCAAGCACGGACGGTCGCGGGCTGAGCTAGGAACTCGCTCAGCCCACGACCGCCCACGCCTTGTAAACTCTTCTTCCGGCTCGGGCCCGCCTTGCCCGATTGCCAAAAGGAGCGCGCGCATGTCACGCAACTTCACGTCGAAAAACCTCCAGTACTTCGACTTCATCATGGGCGCGTTCGCCGTGACGCTCGTCATCTCGAACGTCGCGTCCACGAAAGTCGCCACTTTGAACCTCGGGGCTCTCAAGCCGGTGTTCGACGGGGGCACGTTCCTCTTTCCCCTCACGTACATCTTCGGCGACGTCCTCACCGAGGTGTACGGCTTCAAGCGCGCGCGGCGCGTGATCTGGTTCGGCCTCGCCATGAACTTGCTGGCGAGTCTCACCTTCGCCCTCGTCGGCTGGCTTCCCACCGACCCGAGCAGCCCCACGAAAGGCGCGTTCGAGACCGTCCTCGGCTTCGTGCCGCAGATCGTCCTCGCGAGCACCCTCGCGTTCTTCGTCGGCGAGTTCCTGAATTCCACGGTGCTCGCCAAACTCAAGGTCGCCACGAACGGCAAGTGGCTGTGGACGCGCACGATCGGCTCGACGTTGATCGGACAGGCCGCGGATACGCTCACCTTCACCCTCATCGCGTTCGGAATCGGTGCGAACGCCCTCCCGGCGAGCGTCTTGTGGAGCATCATCGCGTTCAACTACGCGTACAAAGTCGGACTGGAAATTCTCCTGACGCCCTTGACGTACCTCGTCGTGAATTTCTTGAAGCGCGCCGAGCAAGAAGATCACTTCGATCGCGGCACGAAGTTCAATCCGTTCGGCTTGAGCGTGGAACGCTAGGAGGACGTCGTGCGCTCCACCTTCCCGATTCTGCTTCGCGACTTCCTGCTCGCGTTCGTGGCGCTGTTCCTCGTGTTCACGCTGCTGAGGTACTTCGGCTGGCTGAACTTCACCGGAACGCGCGGCGATCTGATCGCGTCCATGCGCGCCGAGATCTTGCCGTC
Source organism: Deinococcus yavapaiensis KR-236 (assembly GCF_003217515.1). Classification (NCBI taxonomy): domain Bacteria; kingdom Thermotogati; phylum Deinococcota; class Deinococci; order Deinococcales; family Deinococcaceae; genus Deinococcus; species Deinococcus yavapaiensis. Next base: position 232,040 of record NZ_QJSX01000006.1, read on the forward strand.
CTTGCTGTGGGGGCTCGCGTACGCCGCGTTGCGAGTCATGCGCAAACGTTGACGAGACGACGCGGGCGAAGAGGGACAGGTGCCCGCCGCGGGGCGTGCTAGCTTACACTTCGTGAACCTCAAGCGATTCGTGACCGGCCTCGCCTTGACATTGCCGCTCGTGCTCAGTGCGTGCGGCAGTCGCGATATCCAAGGCGTGAAAACCTTCGACTTCAAGAGCGGTGAGCACAAAGCCGGCCCTATCAGCTATCCCGAGACGCCGCCGGCGGGCGGTCCGCACAACCCGACTTGGCAAAACTGCGGCGTGTACGACCGTCCCATTTACGACTTTCTCGCCGTGCACGCCTTGGAGCACGGCGCCGTGTGGATCGCGTACCGCCCCGATCTCGCGAGCGAGGACGTGGACCGCCTGCGCACGCTCGTGGACGGACGCCTCAAGACCCTTCTCGCGCCTTACCCCGGCTTGAAGTCGCCGGTCGTGATCACCGCGTGGAACAACCAACTCGCCGTCGACTCCGCGTCCGACGAGCGCCTCAAGGCATTTCTCGACAAGTACGAGGACGGCCCTCAAACGCCCGAGCGCGGCGCGGCCTGCACGAACGGTTCGTCCGAGACGCGCTGACGTGAGCGACTTCGCCAGTCGCTCTTTCGATCTCGCCGCCGCCCGCGAAGCTCTGCGCTCTGCCCGCCGCGTCGCCGTCCTCACCGGGGCGGGCGTGAGCGCCGAAAGTGGCATCCCTACCTTTCGCGACGCCCAGACGGGCCTTTGGGCCCGCTTTCGCCCTGACGATCTCGCGTCACCGAGCGCGTATGCCCGCGATCCGCTGTTCGTGTGGTCGTGGTACAAGGAACGCTACGAGGTTTGCGCGAAGGCCTCGCCGAACGAAGGGCACGTTCGCTTGGCCGAGATGGAGCGTGACAACGCGGGCGGCGTCACCGTCGTCACGCAGAACGTGGACGGTCTGCATGTGCGAGCGGGCAGCAGGAACGTCGTGGAAGTGCACGGCAACCTCACCACGAGCCGCTGCGAACGCTGCGGCAACGTCGACCCCCTGCCGCCTCCGGACGCCTTCGACCTTCCACCGCACTGCTCGAAGTGCGGTTCGCGCGCCCGCCCGAACGTCGTGTGGTTCGGCGAGACGCTGCCCGAACTCGCTTTGGAGCGCGCCTACCTCGCCTTCGAGGAAGCGAGCGTCGCCCTCGTGATCGGCACCAGCAGCGTCGTGTATCCCGCCGCCGCCCTGCCCGAAGTCACGCTGCACCGCGGCGGCGTCCTCATCGAAATCAATCCCGAAGAGACGCCCCTGAGCCGCAAAGCGCACCTCAGCCTTCGAGCGACGGCGTCGGAAGGCTTGCGGGCCTTGACCGCCGAACCTCGCACGAACGGGTGACGCGCTCCGCGCTTCCCGACGTCAACCCAACTCGTGGTACTGCCCGCGGAAGTACAGCAGCGGATCGTCGTCCGTGTAACGGCTGTACTCGATCTCGCCGAAGAACAAGACGTGGTCGCCTCCTTCGACTTCCCGTTCCTTGCGGCAGACGAGCTGCGCGATCGCGCCGCCGATGAGGGGGAGACCTTCGAAATCCACCCACGGGACTTCGAGGTCGCCGCCGCGCCGAGCGAAGTGATTGCTGAGTTCACGTTGAGCGGCCGAGAGGATGCTCACGCCGAATCGGTTCGTGTCCTTCAGAGCTTGCAGCATCGCCGCCTTGTGGTCGACGCTCACGAGGATGAGGGGCGGCTCCAAGGACACGCTGAGAAATGCGCTGGCGGTCATGCCGCGCCGCTCTCCCTCGGAAGACGTCGCGGTGATGATCGTGACACCGCTCGCCCAGCGGCCCAGCGTCTGACGAAACTCGTGAGGAGGAATCGACATGAAGGGAGTGTAGCAAGTCGGGTCGTCAATCCTGTTCCAGCGGGTACTCTCTCGTGGCGCGCACTGCCAAGCGGATCAGGAAGACGTAGAAGACCGCGACCGCCCCGACGACGATGAAGCCCGGCAAGTTCCCGATCGACGCGAGCTCCAGAAAGCCGAGGAAGGACGGGCGGGCTCCCGGATCTCGAGACAAGTCGAGCTTGGCGATCCAGGCGATCAGGACGGCGGCGTACACCCACAGGTAGTTGCGCCTCAGCCGCCAGCCGAGCGCGTCGATGCGGGGAATGGGACTGCGCGGCTTGGACAACTCGCCGAGCAGCAGTTGATGCCAAGACGCGTCCACCTTGTCGCCCAGCATGGCCGGGTAGAAGAAGCGCTCCATGATCCTCACGCGGTGGTGACTGATTTCGAAGGTGCGGAAGCGGCGCGCTTCGAGGTGCAAGAAAAAGTAGTTCATGAACATCGCGAACAAAAAGATCGCGTGACTGTTCTCGCGTGATCCGAGCGCGAAGGACGTCAAGCCCGCCGTCGTCACGATCGCCCAGTTCGTCGTCGTGTCGAGTCGGCTGCGGTACGCGGTCATCTTCCCGACCTCGGCGCGGTACAGATGGATGAGACTGTTCGCGGCGTTCGTCGAGTAGCTCGTGTCCGTCAAGGTGGGCGGCGTGGGTCGAGTCCCGGTCATGAGAAAGGAGCGATCGAACGGCACAGTTCGCCCGCTCCTTTCTCACTATACTTCCGCCCGTGTCCGCGGAGCTTCAGCGTGTCTTGCTGTCCTGGTTCGACGTCCACGAGCGCGATTTGCCTTGGCGGCAAGGCGCGGCGGGCTGCCGCGATCCGTACCGCGTGTGGGTATCGGAGGTGCTGCTGCAGCAGACTCAGGTCGTGCGCGGCAAAGTGTACTTCGAGCGTTTCCTCAACGCCTTCCCGACGGTGAGCGACCTCGCCGCCGCGCCGCAAGACGCCGTGTTGAAGGCGTGGGAAGGCTGCGGGTACTACGCGCGGGCGCGTCATCTGCACGCCGCCGCGAAGGTGATCGCCGAGCGAGGCTTTCCGTCGACGTACGAAGGCTGGCGTGCGCTCCCGGGCGTCGGGCCGTACACCGCCGCCGCCGTGTCCAGCATCGCCTTCGGCGAGGCGCGGGCGGTCGTGGACGGCAACGTGCGCCGCGTTCTCGCACGATTGTTCGGCGAGCGAGAACCGACGGACGCGTGGGTGCAGTCGAAGGCGGACGAGGTGCTCGCTTCGCAAACGCCGGGACGCTGGAACGAGGCGGTGATGGACCTCGGCGCGACCGTATGCGTGCCCGGCGTGCCGAAATGCCCGACGTGTCCGTTGACGACGTTGTGCGCGGCCTTCGAAACGGGAGAGCCGCAAGTCTATCCCGCGCCCAAGAAGCGCTCGGTCGTGAAGGAGGCGACGTTCGTGGCGCTCGTCGTCGGCACGGCGCGGCAGGCGTATCTCGAAACGCGCGCTGGCACCCTTCTCGGCGGCTTGTCGGGCCTCCCCGCGCGCGAAGTGACGACGGACGAGGCAAGTGCCCTGAACGCGCTGTTGACCGACCTCGGAGCCCGCGAAGCGCGCTTGCTCGGCACGGTGACGCACGCCATGACGCACCGTCGCCTCACTTGGCGTGTGTACGCGGCGCAGGCGTCCTTGCCGCTCTCGAACGTGAGTGACGCGCCGCTGTCCAACCTCGACCGCAAGGCGCTCGCGCTGCTCGATCACGCGCAAGTACCACTCTTTCCTTAACGTTCACATCCGCCGCTCGGGATACGATGCTTGCCGTGAGTCAAAGAGCCGCGCCCGAGGGGCGTACACTGTCCCCCGTGAGCCAACCTCGTCTTCCCGCATTCATTCGCGTACCGCGCGCCGTGCTGGGTCCTTTGTACTGGTGGTACGAGCGGAGGGTGGAGCGCAGGGTGAAGGTGGGCCGCATGCCCCAACACCTCGGTTTGATTCTCGACGGCAATCGCCGTTTCGCGCGGACGCTCGGCGTGGAAAGCAAGATCGGGCACGACCTCGGAGCGCACAAGGCGTACGAGGTGCTGGAGTGGTGCCTCGAACTCGGGATTCCGCACGTGACGCTGTGGGTGTTCTCGAACGACAACAAGAGCCGGGACGACTTGGAAGTGACGCACCTCCTGCGGCTTTTCGCGCAAGAGGCGGCGAAAATGGTGCACGATCCGCGCATTCACAAGAACCGCGTCCGTATCAAGATGATCGGCCACATCGAAGACTTTCCCGAGGAAGTTCGCGACAATTTGCGCAACCTCGAGAAGGTGACGGAAGCGTACGACGGCTTGTTGCTCAACATCGCCATCGGGTACGGCGGGCGCGAGGAGATCACGGAGGCCGTACGAAAGCTGCTGCGCGAAGCGGCCGAGCAGGGCCTGACGTTGCAGCAACTCGCCAACGAGCTCAAGGTGCCGCACATCGGCGCGCACATGTACACCAACGAATCGCCCGATCCCGACTTCATCATTCGCACGTCGGGCGAGGTGCGCCTTTCGGGCTTCCTGCTTTGGCAGTCGGCGTACTCCGAGTACTACTTCTGTGACGTGTACTGGCCGGGCTTTCGAAAAGTGGACTTTCTGCGCGCCCTGCGCAGCTATCAAAAGCGTGATCGGCGCTTCGGCAAGTGAAATTCCAGGAGCGCTTTAGACGCGCTTCAGGGCTCGTCCCGTAGAGTGAACGGTATGACCTACGCCCTCGAAACTCGCCTCGCCCTCGCGACGACCGCGCTCGACACGTCCCGACTGCCCGATCTTCTCGCCGAACTTGAAGGAGCGGACTGGGCGCTCGTCTTTTCAGGCGAGGCGGAATTGTGGCGCGCCCTCGCTGAAATCGTCGGCAACGCTGTCGTGCGCGCCGATGCTCGCTTGCCGCTCGACGAAACCGCCCTCAAAGCCGCCGACTTCACCACCGCGACGCTCGACGCGGATTGGAAGGGCAGCCTCGTGTGGCTCCCGGAGACCGACGAGCGTGCCATGAAGCGCGCTCGTCGAGCGGAAGCTCGCGTCGTCGTGGACGCCACGTTCTGCCCGGGTGGCGGCGCCCTCGCTTCCGGCGCGACGTTCGTCGCCTTGCGCGACGCGGGCGCCCTCACGGGGCACGGCGACGTGGCGTTCGCCGCGCTGCTCGGCAAAGGCGAGCGGCCCGTGGTGCGCGCTCGCTCGATCGAGCCCCTCGCGGCGGCGCTCGTTTTGCGCGACCTGCCGACCTTGAGCGCTCGCCTCGCTCGCCAGACGCGAGGGGCGCATACCTTGGCCGAGCGCCTCGGGGAGCGCGCCACCGAAGTGTCGGGCGGAACGCTCCTCGTGTCTGACGACTTGGCCGATACGACGCTGTTTTCCGAAGCCGCCGCGATCGGAGGTGTACGCGCCGCGCGCCGCGCGGTCGCCGGTGGCACGCTCCTTTCCGTGGGCCTCGAAGCAGTGGAGGACTTGTGGCGCGACGTGACGGGCGATCCTGTCAACGAAAGCGTGAAGATCGTCGACGAACCGGCGACGCTCGAACTTCCCGAACGGACGGACGAGCTCGACGAGAACACGCCGGAAGCGAACTCGGCGAACGCGCCCGTGAGCGTCGAGATCACGGACGAGGAAACCGACGAAACGGAATCCGTGGGCCCCGACGAACCTTTCGACGCGCCCGTCGCCGAGACGAACGACGAACTTGCCGAGGAGCAAGTCGAGCCGATCTTCCCGGAACCGGTCGACGCGCCCCTGCTGCCCGACTTGCCGGAAGTGCCGACCGCGCGTGGCGAGACCACCGATCCTGCCGAGGACCTCGCGCCCGATCAGCGCGCGGCTTACGAGCGCTTGCGCGAGTGGCGCAACGCCGAGGCGCGCCGTCAGGAAGTCTCGCGCTTCATCGTCGCGTCGAACGCCACGCTCGCCGAGATCGCGCGAACCTTGCCGCAGACCGAGGCGGAACTGCGCGCCGTGCGCGGCATGGGTCCCGAGCGTGTTCGCAAGTACGCCGAGCCGATTCTCAACATGCTGCGCGGCATGCGCTGAGCGGGCACGATGCGCTAGAACGGGGCCATCATGACGCCGGAACGATTTCGCAAGCTCAAGAACGTCCTCTCGAAGCGCCAACCGACGTTGACGGTGCTTTTGGAGGAAGTGCACAAGCCTCACAACTTCAGCGCGATTCTGCGTTCGTGCGACGCGGTCGGCGTGGGCACGGCGCACGCGGTTGTTCCGCGCGGCGGCCTTCCCACGTACAACGCGACGTCGGGCAGCGCCGAGAAGTGGGTTCGCGTCGAGCAGCACGCGAGCGTTCTCGAGGCGGTCGAAGGCTTGCAAGCTCGCGGCTTCCAAGTGCTCGCCACGCACCTCAGCGAGCGCGCCGTGGATTACCGAACGCTCGACTATACACGGCCGACGTGCGTCTTGCTCGGCGCGGAGAAGTGGGGCGTGTCGGCAGCGGCGGCGAGCGGCGCGGACCACAACGTCGTCATTCCGATGCTTGGAATGGTGCAAAGCCTCAACGTCTCCGTGGCGGCGGCGACCATCTTGTTCGAGGCGCAGCGGCAGCGTTTGGCGGCGGGCATGTACGACGCGCCGAGCATTCCGTTCGAGGAATTCGAGCGGACGTTGTTCGAATGGGCGTACCCCGAGCTCGCGCCGGTGTACCTTGAGCGCGGTGAGGCGTACCCGGCTCTTTCCGAGGACGGCGAGCTTCGCTCCGCCTAAGTCGCCTCATAAACAAGTTCCTAAGGCGAACCTGAAACGAGGCGGCGCGGGTCACCTTGCGCTTGTCGCGTGTCGTTTAGACTAAACCACTCATGTTTGGTCTGGAACTTCCCCCGCTCACGCCCGAGATCTTCGCGATTCTCGGCACCCTCGTCCTGCTCGAAGGCTTGCTCTCGGCGGACAACGCCCTCGTTCTTGCCGTGATGGTTCGCCCGTTGCCGAAGGATCTTCAAACGAAAGCGCTCGCCTACGGCATCGGCGGCGCGGTCGTGCTGCGCATCCTCGGCGTGCTTCTGGCAAGCTACGTGCTGCAGTATTGGTGGCTGCGCGCGTTCGGCGCCTTGTACCTCGCGTACCTCACCATCGGCCACTTCGTGAAGAGACCCGAGGAGAACCAAGAGGAGGGCGCCGCCAAGGCGCGCGGCTTCTGGATGACCGTGGTGCTTCTCAACCTCACGGACCTCGCGTTCAGCGTCGACTCGATTCTTGCGGGCGTCGCCCTCGTGCCGGCCGCCTTGCCGCGCTCTCAGGCACTCACCATCGTGATCATCGGCGGCATCATCGGACTGATTTTGATGCGCTTCGCCGCCACCATCTTCTTGAAGCTCCTCGCGAAGTACCCGGGACTCGACAACACGGCGTACGCGCTCGTCGGCTGGATCGCCGTTAAACTCGGAATCGAAACCGTCGAGGCGGCCTCGGAAACGTACGGCTGGGGCTGGCATCCGCATCTCCCGTCGTGGGTGTTCTGGATCGTCATGACGGCCATTGCCGTCGCCGGGACGATCGTCGCGGTTCGCAAGCCGGCCTTGAGCGACGAGGAAGCCGAGAAGGTCGACGACCGCTTCGAGGAGTTGTTCGAAGGCAAGGCGAAGTAGCGAACCATGTAGAGTAGGGGCGATGAGGAGGAAGCGAGGTCGACGAACGAACTCGCTTCCTCCTTTCAAATTTCGACTCGAGGTAAGCACATGCTCGACGTGATTCGGCAACTCAGCAAGGAAACTCCCAGCAAGATCGTGATGGTCGTCTTGGACGGCGTCGGCGGCCTGCCGCTCACGACGAACGGCGAGACGGAACTCGCGACGGCGACCACGCCGAACCTCGACGCGCTCGCCCGTGAATCGCAACTCGGCCTCGTGGAACTCGTGGGGGCGGGCATCACGCCTGGAAGCGGTCCCGGTCACTTGTCCCTCTTCGGCTACGATCCCATTCAGTACACGGTGGGACGCGGAGCGTTGAGCGCGGTCGGCATCGGCGTGAAGCTCTCGGCGGGCGACGTGGCCGTTCGCGGCAACTTCGCGACGCTCGACGCGGGCCGCAACGTCCTCGATCGTCGCGCGGGCCGTCCGTCCGACGAGGAGAATGTCCGCGTCGTCGCGAAGCTACGCGAAGCCATTCCCGACATTGGCGGCGTTCCCGTCGAGATCTACACGGAAAGCGAGCACCGCTTCGTCGTCGTCTTCCGCGCTCAAGGTCGACCGCTCGGCGCGGACGTCAGTGACGTCGATCCGCAGGCGACGGGCGTCACGCCGATGGAAGCCAAGGCGTTCGACCCGGCGTCCGAGCGCACCGCCGACCTCGTGAACGCCTTCGTGGCACGCGCCGAGGACGCCTTGCGGAACGAGCCGAAGATCAACGGCGTCCTCTTTCGCGGTTACAGCGACGTCCCACACTTCCCGAGCTTTCCGGACGTCTACCACGTGCGCTCGGCGTGCATCGCCTCCTACCCCATGTACAAGGGACTCGCCTCCCTCGTCGGGATGGAGGTGCTCGACGTCGAGGGGCACGAGGACGCGCTCGAAGGCAAGGTCGCCGCGCTTCAGGCGAATTGGGACAAGTACGACTTCTTCTACTTCCACGTCAAGAAGACCGACTCGACGGGTGAAGACGGCAACTTCGACGCGAAAGTCCACAAGATCGAGGATTTCGACGCGTTGCTGCCGAGCATTCTCGAGCTTGGCCCCGACGTGATCGCCATCGTCGGTGATCACTCCACGCCCAGCAAGCTCGCCACGCACTCTTGGCATCCCGTGCCGCTTCTCATCAAGAGCGAGTGGGGTCGAAAGGACGTCGCGCAGCGCTTCACGGAAGAGGAAGCGCAAAAGGGCAGCCTGGGCCTGCGTCGAGGCACCGACATCATGCCCTTGCTGATGGCGAACGCCCTGAAGCTCAACAAGTACGGCGCCTGAGGACGGCGAAGCAAGGAGACGGGCGGGAATCGACCCGCCCGTCTCCTTGCTTGGCGCCGCTTTCGCTTCAGCGGGGATTCACGCGCAGTTCGTCGACGTGCCCGCGCTGCGAGCGTCCCAGGACGTACACGACGCCTTGCGCGAGGTCCACCGGATCGATCATGTTCTCGGGCTTCATGCCGTCGTCGCGGTTTCGTGAGGTGTCCACGCCGCCCATGGGATACAGGACGGTCGTACGAACACCGCTTTCCTTGAGCTCGGCGTCGAGCGACTTCAGATAGCTCGCGACGGCAGCCTTGCTGGCCGTGTACAAGGCGGCGCCGGGTCCCGCTCCGCGTGCCGCCTGTCCCGCGCTGATGCCGACGATGCGTCCGTGTCCGCGTTCGAGCATGCCTGGCAGCACGGCGCGAATCGTGTGGAAGAGCGTGTTGAAGTTCGTGTGGAACATGCGGTCTAGGTCTGCAGGCGCGGCGTCCTGTCCCTTTTGCATCGAGAAGCCGCCGACGGTATGCACGACGGCGTCCACGGGATGCTCGGCGAGCTTCGCGGCCTCTTGGGCGTCGGAAAGGTCGGCGGCGATGATCGTTTCGTCCGCTTGTGGATCGCGCAAATGTCCTTCACGTTCCACGAGGACGAGGCGCGCGCCTGCCGCGCGCAGTTCTTGCGCGATGACGGCCGCGATGGCGCCGCCCGCGCCCGTGAGCATGATCGTCCGGCCTTGCAATGCGGTCATGCCTCAGGGTACGAGGACGGCTCGGGTGGTGATGGTAGGCTCGGCTTCAAGCGGAGGCGACGTCGCCGAGCGCGGCGGCGCGCACGTCCTCCCACTCGCCGTCACCTAGCACGAAGGGCGCGCGCTGCGCGGGCGTCGTGACGACCGGGCCGCTCTCGGCGAAGTACACGTTCACCTCGCTGCGAATGCCGTAGCCGCGCTCCCTCGGATACACGCCCGGCTCGACGGTCACGCCGAGCCCGGTCGTGAGGCGGCGCGTATCGTGCGTTTCGAGATCGTCGAGATTCGCGCCCGGGCCGTGCAGTTGCACGCCGAGGTTGTGCCCGAGGCGATGGGTGAAGACGTCGCCGAAGCCGCGCTCGGCGAGCAGGTCGCGCGCGACGCGGTCCACTTCCCATCCTTCGAGGTCGCCCCAGCGCTGCGCGAGCGCGCTCAAGGCGAGGTCACGGGCGTCACTCACGGCCTTCCAAGCGTTCGCGAACTCGGAGTCGGGCTCGCCCGCGAAGCCCATCCAAGTGACGTCGGCGTTCGGACGACCTTCTTCTTGGCCCCACAAGTCGATCAGCATGCACTGTCCGCGCCGCAAAACGGCGTTGTTCGTCTCGGACGGCGCGTAGTGCGGATCGGCCGCGTTGGCTCCGAACGCCACGATCGCCGAATGGTCCGTCACGAGGTTGCCCTCGGCGATCACGCGCATGATTTCGGCTTGCACTTCGAGCTCGGTCACGTCCTCCGCGTGGCGAAGTTTTTCGTGCACGAGGCGGAACCCCATGTCTTTGGCGTGCATCAGGACGTTCACGGCTCGGCGGTGCGCTTCGAGATCCTCGGGCGTCCACGTCAGGAAAGCTTGCAGAAGGTCGGCGCTCGACGTGACTGTAACATCGAGCTCGCGTACGCGCTCCAACGTGCCCGCGTCGACACGGCTCACGTACGGCACCGCTCCTCGCTCGCTGTATTCCATGGCGATCGTCGCGCCAGGGGAGAGGAGGGAACGCAACGCCGCGTCGAGCTCCTGGTGTGAACTGTAGGGAACAAGGTTCACGTCGGCGCCCGACGTGAGGGTGCGCCACGCTCCGCCTTCGATTCGGTGATGCACGACGCTCGGTCGCCCTTCACGAGGAGTCCAGACGAAGTAGCGCCGTGTGAGGTGGGCACTTGCGGGAATGTCCAGAATCTGCCGAGCGAGCGGATTGCTGCCTTGAAAGTCGTAGAGAAGCCAGCCGTCTAGATTCGTCGGAAGAAGAGCGCGTACGCGCTGCAAGGCTGTTTGCATGAAGTCAGCATAACGGCCCGTCCATTCGGGTGCGTTTGAGACACTTCGCAATCATGACCGTCCTGCTCGGCTTTATGGGTTCGTGCACCTTTGTTCTTTAAAGCACTTGATACCCTATGGTCATGACGCAGACGATTTCCATCAGCGATTTCGGAGCGCAAAAAGCGCTTCAGATCCTGCAAAACAGCGGCAAGTCCAGCGCGGGCGTCCGCGTGTTCATCAAGAGTGGCGGCTGCAGCGGCTATCAGTACGGCATGGCCATCGACGACCGAGAGCTCGAGGGTGACACCATCATCGTCGACAAGGGCGTCAAGCTTCTCGTGGACCAGATGAGCTTGCCCTTGCTCGAAGGCAGTGAGGTCGACTTCATCGAGAACATGATGGGCGGCGGCTTCACCGTGAACAACCCCAACGCGACGTCCTCGTGCGGTTGCGGTCACTCCTTCCGCACCGACGGAGGCAAGTCGCCGGACGGTGAAGGCAGCACGAGCTGCGGAAGCTCGAACTACTGAAAGATCGACAGCTACAGGAAGGAGGCGCCTTTGGCGCCTCCTTCCTGTAGCTGCCTTGAGCAAAGTTTTGTATTTGTGACATTGACAAGCATTTTGGCCTACCTATAATGGTCTGTGTCGGAAATTCACGTATGAAGGGTGTCGTGTCGAGCGGCACCGCTAAGGAGTTCTATGAAGAAACTGTTGGCTCTTTCGCTTCTGATGCTCGGCGCGGCCCTCGCGGGACCGCGTCAAAACAACGTGATCATCGCGACGTCGCAGGAACCTGCGAACATTCTCGACTACTGGTCTACAGCCAATCAGGCGATCAGCGCCGAAATCAACGGCTTCCTCGCCCCCAGTCTCATTCAAAAGAACAACGCGGGCGACTTGTTCGCGGTCGTGGCATCGCGCGTGCCCAGCACGAGCAACGGTGACATCAAGATCACCCGTCAAGGCAACGACGTCGTCAGCAACTCCGTCACGTACCGCATTCGCCCGGAAGCGAAGTGGTCCGACGGCACGCCGATCACGACGCGTGACTTCCAGTTCTGGCTCGACGTCGCCAAGGACGAGCGCGTGCCGATTCCGGCCCGCGATCCTTGGGACCGCGCCACGATCGCGCGCGTGAACGACAAGACGTTCACCATCACCTACAACAAGGGCGGCTACATCTTCGCCGACCAAGTGTCGCCCGGATACGCGCCCGCGCACGTCATGCAGGCGGACTGGAACGCCTTCAAGAGCGCCACGGACAAGCTCGATGCGAAGACGCAGGCGCAGGAGATCAACAACCGCTTCAGCCAGTTTCTCGCGAAGTTCACGACCGCGCGTAGCCTTCCGCGCGTTTCGGCCGGTCCCTTCCGCGTGACCTCGTGGAGCCCGGGCTCCAGCATGACCTTGACGCGCAATCCGAACTTCTGGATCAAGCCGCAAGGCGGCGAGAACAAGTACGCGCGTGAAATCATCTACCGCTTCATCGGCGATACGAACACGCTGCGCGTGAACATCTTGTCGGGTCAGATCGACGCGGTGTCGTCGGTCGGCTTGACCTTCGACCAAGGCCTGCAACTGCAGCCCCAAGAACGTGGCCGTTTCAAGGTGGAGTTCGTGCCGGGCGCCGTGTGGGAACACATCGACGTCAACCAGTTCACGAACGTCCAGAAGGTCAAGGACCTCGGCCTCGACGACAAGCGCACGCGTCAAGCGATCTTGTACGCGATGAACCGAGAATCGCTTGTCCAGCAGCTGTACCAAGGCAAGCAGCCGGTGAGCAGCACCTTCGTGAGCACCTTCAGCTCGCTCTACAAGGGGAACGTCAAGAAGTACGATTACAACCCGACGCGCGCCAAGCAACTGCTTGCCGAACTCGGTTGGAAGGCAGGCGCCGACGGTATCCTCGTGCGCAACGGCAAGCGCTTCACCCTCAACTTCACCACGACGGCGGGCAACCGCATTCGCGAGCGCGTTCAACAAATCCTTATTCGCGACCTCAAGGCGGTCGGCATCGAGGCAACCGTCGCCAACCAGCCGTCGGCCATCGTGTTCGACGACGCCTTCATCAACCGCGCGTCCGAAGGCAAGTGGGACATGTTCATGTTCGCCTACACGCAAGACCCCGCCACGGAAGACGCGGGCTTGCTGATCGGCAAGCTCCCGAGCGGCGACTCGAACATCCCGACGGCTGCCAACGGCTACTCCGGTCAAGTCATCAGCGGCTGGAACAGCGCGGCCTTCGACCGCCTCGCCGTCTCGGCGCGCACGGAATTCGATCCTGCCAAGCGCAAGCAGCTCTTCAGCCAGATGCAGGACATCTTCGCCGATGAACTGCCGATTTTGCCCCTCTACAACCGCTCAAACGTCATCACGCGGGCCACGGGTCTCGTGAACTACACGTTCAGCGGCGCCAACCAGTACCCGGGCTGGAACGCCTGGACGCTCGGATGGCAGCAAAACGGCGCGACCGAACAAAACCCGCGTTGAGTTCGCCAAAAGGCGGGGGAGCCTGCGCTCCCCCGCCTTCGTCTGCTTTCACAAAGTCGTTCGCTGACAGCTCACGTTTCGGCGTAAACTGAAAAGCTATGGACGTGTCTTTACATCTTCTCCAGAAAGGAATCGACTTGGAATGTCTACCTACATCGCGCGACGCCTGCTGCAAATGATTCCCCTGCTGCTCGTGGTGAGCTTCGTGCTTTTCTTGCTCACCGATTTGCAGCCGGGCGATCCGGTCGATCAATTGCGCCTGTCCAACCCCAAGATTACCGCCGAGGACGTCGCGCGTTTGCGGGCCGCGTATGGCCTCGACCAGCCGGTCGCCGTTCGCTTCGCGAGATGGCTCGGCCGCGCCGTGCAGGGCGACTTGGGATACTCGCAGCAATACTTCATGCCCGCGTCTCAGTACATCTTTCAAGAGCGGCTGCCCAACACGTTGGTCCTGTCGGGCTTGGCCTTCTTGGTCTCGGTACTCGTGGCGATTCCCCTGGGCATTTTTTCAGCGCTTCGCCAGTACACGATCGCCGACTACGTCCTGACGTTCTTCAGCTTCATCGGCTTCAGCTTGCCGGTGTTCTGGCTCGGCATCATGCTGATCTACCTGTTCGCCGTGCAGTTTCCGACGTGGACGAACGGCGTGGTGAGCCTTCCGGCGGGCGGTTTCAACACGCCCGGCATGGAGACGGCGGCCGCTTGGGACAGCTTCATCGATCGCTTCAAGTACCTCGTCCTTCCGGTGTTCACGCTGTCGTTCATTCAAATTGCCGCTTGGACGCGCTTCATGCGCGCCTCGTTGCTCGAAGTCATCAATCAGGACTTCGTGCGGACCGCGAAGGCCAAAGGCTTGTCGCAGCGCGTGGTGACGTACAAGCACGCCGTGCGCAACGCCATCATCCCGATGGTGACGCTCTTCGGCTTGTCGATTCCAGGCTTGCTGGGCGGAGCGACGCTCACGGAGACGGTGTTCAGCTGGCCCGGCATGGGACGCGCCATTTTCGATTCGCTCGTGTCGAAGGACTTCAACATCGTCATGGCCGCCTTGACCTTCCTCGCGCTCATGACGGCGTTGTTCAACCTCCTCGCGGATCTCGCGTACGCCGTTGTCGATCCGCGCATCCGGTACTCGTGAGGCTGTCATGACGACCACCACCCCGACCGCCAACAAGACGCAAAGCCAGTCCACCTGGTCCGTGGCGCTGCGGCGCTTCCGACGTCACAAACTCGCCATGACGAGCCTCGTCGTGATCGTGCTGCTCGTCCTCATGGCGATCTTCGCGCCGTTCATCGCGCCTCAGGACCCGAACAACTTCAACACCGCCGACCTCAATGCTTACGCCCCGCCGAGCGCTCAACACCTGCTCGGAACGGACGATCTCGGCCGTGACATCTTGTCGCGCATCATCTACGGCAGCCGTGTGAGTTTGCTCGTGGGCTTCGCGGTCGCTTTGATCAGCATCACAATCGGGACGGTGATGGGCGTGCTCGCCGGGTACTTCGGCGGTTTCATCGACACGGCCATCAGCCGTTTCATCGACTTCATGCTGTCCATCCCGTCCTTTCCGTTGCTGCTCGTTCTCGCGGGCTTGCTGGCGAACACGGACGTGCCTTGGATCGTCGTCCTGCGGCAGCAGTACGGCGAGGAATTTAGCGTGTTCGTCGTCGTGGGCGTATTGTCACTGCTCGGTTGGACGGGCACAGCGCGCCTCGTGCGCGGCGAGATTCTCAAGAACAAGGGCTTGGAGTACGTGGACGCGGCGCGCGCCTTGGGCGCTCGCAATGGTCGCATCATGTTCCGCCACCTCGTGCCGAACACTGTCGCGATCATCATCGTGCAAGCCACGCTCTCCGTCGGAGACGCCATTCTCACGGAGGCTGGCTTGTCGTTTCTCGGCTTCGGGATTCAACCGCCCGTCTCGACGTGGGGCAACATGCTCGCCAACGCGCAGGAAGTCGTGTTGACCTATCCCTGGATCACCTTCTACCCGGGCCTCATGATTTTGCTGACGGTGCTCGCCTTCAACTTCCTCGGTGACGGCCTACGCGACGCGTTCGATCCGCGAAGCCGCCTCTGATCCGAAGAGCGCTCGACTTTCCGAGGGTCCCATCGTGGACCCTCGGTTTTTTCTCGTTTTCAGCGGGCTCTTGCTATGCTGACCGCAATGATCGTTCTCGGCATCGACCCTGGCCTCGCGAATCTCGGAATCGGCATCGTGGAGGGAGACGCGCGCAAGGCGCGTCATCTGCATCACGTGTGCGTGTACACCGAGTCGGCGTCGCAACTGCCGAGGCGTCTGCTGTACCTTCACAGCGAGATTTCGCGCCTCATCGAGCTTTATCAACCTGAGGTCGTCTCGATCGAAGACCAGTTCCTTCGCAAGCAGGCGGACGTGGCGTTCAAGGTGGGTCAAGCGGTGGGCGTCGTGCAGCTCGCGTGCGCGCAAGCCGATATCCCGATCTTCTCGTACGGCCCCATGCAGGTCAAGCAGGCGCTCGTCGGTCAAGGCCGAGCGGACAAGCAGCAAGTGCAGTACATGGTCAAGGCGTCGCTGGGCTTGAGAGAAATCGGCTCTTCACACGCGGCGGACGCGCTCGCGCTTGCCTTGACGCACTTGGCGCAACTTCCCATGCAGCGCGCGCTCGCCCGCTCTTCTTGAGATTCGAGTGGAACCCGTTGGCCTGCTGATCTTCACGCTTCTTCCGGCGGCCTTTTGGTTTTGGTTGTTCGCGCGGCGCGACGTCCACCCCGAGCCTGCATGGTTACTGTGGCGTACGTTCGCGTACGGCGCACTTTCCTGGGCGCTCGCGGCGGCGCTCGAACTCAGCGTCACCGTGGTGGCGTCGGGCGTGCTGATGATGCTGCTCGTCGCGTTCGTCGAAGAGAGCGTCAAACTCCTGGCGGCGAGCACGGCCACCCGCGACCGAGAGTTCGACGAGCCGATCGACGGCCTGATCTACGCCGTCACGGCGTCCCTCGGCTTCGCCTTCGTGGAGAACATCGCGTACGGCTTGCAGTACGGGCTGGAAGTCGCCGCTTACCGCGGGCTCGTCACGACCCTCGCTCATGCGCTGTTCAGCGCGCCCCTCGGGTACGCGCTCGCAGGAGCGCGCTTCGCGACAGGTCGCTGGTGGCGCACGCGAGGGCTGGTCATCGCGGTGACGCTCCACGTCACCTTCAACGGCTTGCTGACGGGCGGCGCGGGTTGGGAGCAACTCTTGGCGCTCGTCGGGGTGCTCGCCTTGATGTACGCGCTCGCCGGCCGCCTTTACGCCCGCTTAGAAGTGCAACGGAAGCGGTAACCGCTACAAGACGGGCGCGCCCGTGGTGCCTTCCACCCACTGCTCGCCGTTCTCGCCGACTTCCAGCTTCCACACCGGCAGATACACCTTGAGATGCTCGATCAGGAAATCGCAGGCCTCGATCGCCGCTCGCCGATGAGGACTTCCCACTCCGATCACGATGCTGGGCTCGGCGGGCCGTAGCTCTCCGACGCGGTGAGCGATGTAGATCCCGGCGCAGGCGTGCCGTTGACGCGCGAGGTCGACGGCGTCTCGCATCACGCGTATTGCCATGGGCGCGTACGCTTCATAGCGCAAGTAGGAGATGTCGATGCCTTTGTTGGGAGAGCGGACCGTTCCGACGAAGTAACTCTGCGCTCCCCACTCGGGCCGTACGAGGAATGTCTGCGCTTCGTCCAAGCTTAGTGGCTCCGACCTCACGAGGCAGCGAGTCTCGTCGCCCGCGCCGCCCGCGACGGGAGGCAGGAAGGCGATCTCCACGTTTTGGGAAACGGGCGTGTCAGCCGTGGCGTACCGCTCGTCGACGGCGATCATGCAGCCGGACAGCGAGACACCGTATGCGCGCTCGACGGCGTCGGCGACGTCTCGTACGGTGGCGGATTCGGAAACCTCGATGCGAGCGCTTTCGATGCCCGCTTCGCGCTTCAAGCGCGCGAACAGGAGGATGTTGACGATCATGCGGTCAGGTTAACACGGGGGTGTTGACAAGTTTTAGTTTGAGGACTATTCTTTCTGAGCCTCGATTGAGGCGAGCAGGATGACAACCGGAAGCGACACACGCAAAGTGTGAAATGAAGGACCAAAGGTCAAGATAACAAGGGTCCACGGTGGATGCCCTGGCACCAGAGCCGAAGAAGGACGCGGCGACCGGCGAAACGAGACGGGGAGTTGGAAGCAAGCATTGATCCGTCTGTATCCGAATGGGGAAACCCACCCGAAGTGAACTTCGGGTACCCACGCAAGTGGGAGGGAACGCAGGGAACTGAAACATCTCAGTACCTGCAGGAGAAGAAAGAGTGATCGATTCCCTTAGTAGCGGCGAGCGAAGCGGGAAGAGCCCAAACCATCAGGTTTCCTGGTGGGGTTGTAGGGCAGAGAACAAGCAACCACGACGCTACCGAAAGCACTTGGGAAAGTGCACCGAAGAGGGTGAGAGTCCCGTACGGGAAAGCAAGTTGGTTGTGTCTCTGTACCTGAGTAGGTCGTTACACGTGAAGTGATGACTGAATCCACGCAGACCACTGCGTAAGGCTAAATACTCCTGGTGACCGATAGCGGACAGTACCGTGAGGGAACGGTGAAAAGAACCCCGGGAGGGGAGTGAAATAGAACCTGAAACCGTGGACTTACAAGCAGTCACAGCACCACACGCGTGTTGTGGCGTGCCTATTGAA